>JALRJW010000233.1 GCA_023268955.1 Aliarcobacter sp.
TCTAATTACAGGATAAAGCATATTTATTAAAATAATAACTGCAAAAATAAATATAAACCCAAAAATCCACCAAGATGGAAAATTTAAAATAATATAAGAGATTCCTGCAACTACAAGCGAACCGAAAACTAGTGTTAGAACTGCCGATTTTATAGTGTCTTTTATGTATAAAACTGATGTCATATTTGAAAAACCATATTTTTTATCAAGTTTAAATGTTTTATATATACCAAAAGGTAAAGTTAAAGCCCAATTTATAGCAATAAACACATTTACAAAAATAATAGCTTTTAAAATTGTTGATTCAACCAAAATAAGCCCATTTAAGGCACTTAAACCAAAACTAATCCATCCCATAAATATTACAAAGTCATAAAAAGTGCTAAATACAGTAAGTTTTTCTTTTTCAATTGCATAATTTGCTGCAACTTTGTATTTTTCATCATCTAAAATAATAGCTTGAAGATTTTTAGCATTTTTCACATAACCAATTTGCATAAATGATGTATAAATATTTACTATAAAATATATGCAATATGCTGTGACAAATATTTCTAACATTAATTTTCCTTTAATATTTTTTATTTAATTAAGTAGATTCTATAATACAGTATATTTAGTTTAAAGTTGATAAAAAGTTGTTTAGTCTTTGAATAGTTTGTTTTTCATTTGTAAAATACAAAATTTCGTAGTTTTCATTGAAAGATTTTTTAGTCCAATTTGCACTACCAAAATATGCTGTTTTATTATCAAAAATAGCAAGTTTTGTGTGAAGTTTTTCTTCTATAATTATAGTTTTAATACCATTTTTTTTGAACTCTTTATATAATTCATCTTCTTCTTTTATTTTTGATTCATCAAAATAAACAGTAACTTTTATTCCATTTTTACTTGCAATTAAAAGTGGTTTTGCCAACCTTTTATATGAAAAATTATAAACAGCTATTTTGATCTCTTTTTTAGAATCTAATATAAGATTTTCAATATGATTTAAAACTTCTTTTTTTTGTTTTGGAAGGATAAATAGTTCATTTGCAAAACTATTTATAGATAAAAATAGAGCTAATACTATACTAAAAAGAATTTTATTCAAATACATCAAAAAGCTCTTTTGGAATTTTGCAAGGTCTGTAATCTTTTAAGTAAGCAAGTTTAAAACTAGCTTCAAACAGTAGTTCATCATCTCTATATATTTTTTGTTCCATTACAATAGATGCTGATTTTTTAATAGTAAGTTTTGATTGCACATCAAGTAAATCTCCAAAAACAGCAGATTTTACATAGTTTGCATGCACTTCTTTTACTACAAAAAATTCATTTTCTTTGTGAGGACTTAAACCTTTTTGAAAAAAAAGTTCACTTCGTGCTCTTTCACAAAATTTCAAGTAGTTAGCATAATATACAACCCTACCAACATCAGTATCTTCGTAATAAATTCTTATTTGCACATTCAATCCTTTGTATAAATACCCAAAGTGTTTATTTAATCATCTTATTTGAAAGAAATAAATAGGTTAATTTTTTAAATGTAGCAATATAAATCACAACTTATAAGCTTGTAATTATTCATTATTCTGTAATTTTATTAACTGTATTTTTAGTTGCTTCATAAGCTGTACTAGTACCTTCTTTTGTAGCTTCCCAAGCCTCAGTACTAACTTCTTTAGTTTTTTCCCAAGTTTTATTACTTACATCTTTTGTCTTAGTCCAAGCCACGTCTGAATCTTTTTTAACACCATCCCATGTATTAGTACAACCCGAAAAAATAAATCCGATAAAAATTAATGTTCCTAGTAAAATTTTCATATTTATTCCTTTATATTATTATGGTTTTTCAAAGAAAATATAGTTAGTTGAATAATCAGAAAACTCAAAATATACTTTCTTTTCATTTGAATCTTGAGTAAAGTTTAAGTTCTCATCTAAGATACCATATCCGTATCTATATGGTCTAGCTGTATTATCTTCAGTTGCAATTGCTGTTGAAAGTTTATCAATTTTAATAAATCTTTTAACTAATTTATCACCTGCGTATATTTCTAAAACACCGTTTACACCAGTCCAGTTTTGAATATATCTATTAATTTTATTTTGTTTTTCTTCACAACCTGCAAAGAAAACTAAAAAAATAGTTGCAAGTAAAGCAATTCTCATTTTAATCCTTAGATTGAAATTTCAGCAATATCAGCTATGTTTTTAAACTCTGAATAAACTAAACCAATGATGTTTTTTCTATTAGCTTTAATAGCTTCATTTTCATGGTTTACAAATACATTATCAAAGAAATTATCTAAACTTCCTTTTAATCCAAACAATGCATCTAATTGCTCTTCATAATTTACATATGATTTTGATTTTACATTATTAAAGTTAACAAATAACTCTTTTTCAGCATCTTCTTCAAGTAAAGACTCTTCAACCACTAATGAATTAGAGAAATCTAAATCTTTGATGATATTTGCAACCCTTTTAAATGTAGCTTGATACTCTTTGTAGTTTTCACTTAAAACAATAGGATTTAAAGCACATAATTTTTGAGACACTTTGAAAATATCAGTTTCACCTGAACCTAAAACAGCCTTTAAAACCGATGGATTTACATCAAATATTTTAAATAATCTTTCTGTAAAGAATTCAATTAAAACTTTTTTATCAAGTCCTGGATATTTAGAAATGTTATCATCAATGATTTTTGATAAATCAAGTGGTAATTTATGCTCAATAGCAATTTTTACAATACCAGCAGCAGCTCTTCTTAATCCAAATGGATCTTTAGAACCTGTTGGAATTTGACCAATGCTAAATAAAGCCATTAGTGAATCTAATTTATTTGTTAAAGCAACAATTGATGAAATATCATTAGATGGTAAATCAGAATCTTCTCCATCAGGTAAGTATTGCTCTTTGATTGCTGTGTAAACATTTTCATTTTCACCAGCTAATTTTGCATAGTAATACCCCATAAGTCCTTGAAGCTCTGTAAACTCATAAACCATCTCAGACATAAGGTCAGCTTTTGCTAATGAAGTTGCTCTTAAAACATCACTATTATCAACACTAAACTCTTTTGCTAAATATAGTGCTAGATTTTCTTCTCTAACAACTTTATCATAAACGCTTCCAAGTCCATTTACAAACATTACATTCTTTAGACCTTCAGTGCTAAGTCCATTTTTAATGTCATTTTTCCAGAAGAACATACCATCAGCAAGTCTTGGTCTTAATACTTTTTCATTTCCTGAAATAATATAACCAAAATCATCTGTTTTTGCATTTGAAACAACAATAAAGTTGTTAGTTAATTTCCCATCTTTATAAACAGCAAAATATCTTTGATGCTCTTTCATAGAAGTTACAATAACTTCTTCAGGCAACTCTAAAAACTCAACATCAAATTTACCAATTAAAGCTGTTGGATACTCCGTAATTGCAACAACTTCATCAAGTAATTCAGGGTCAATCTCAATAGTAACATTATGTCTTTGCTCTATTTCTTTCATTTGAGCTAAAATTCTTTGTTTTCTTTCATCAGGATATAAAATAACCGCATTTTTGTCTAACTTGCAGAAATAATCTCCTGCAAATGAATAAGAAAATGGCTCATAAGAAACCATTCTATGTCCAAAAGAGATATTTGAAGACTTAACTCCAAATAATTCACCCTCAACAACTTCTTCACCAAGCATAATAGTTAAAGTTCTAATTGGTCTAATAAAACTATCTGTCCTGCTTCCCCATCTCATAGATTTACCAAAAGACAATGAAGAAATAAACTCATTAACCATATCATTTAAAAGTGTTTTAGCTTCACTTCCTTTTACTTCTTGTTTGAAATATAAAACTTCACCTTTACCTTGGTCAATAGTTTGAAGTTCACTAACATCAACACCACATTTTTTAGCAAAACCAACAGCAGCTCCTGTTGGCTGTCCATCTTTATAAGCTATTTTAACAGGTGCTCCAAATTGTTCAACAACTGAATCTTCTTGAGCAACAGCAAACTCTCTATGCCATAATACTAATCTTCTTGGTGTATAGAAAAATTCAAATTCACACGCTAATCTGTTTTTTTCTAATATATCCATCCATTTTTTTTCAATATTTGGTAATTCTTTTAAAAATGGAATTGCTGGTAGTTCTTCAACACCAATCTCAATTAATAATGGTTTATTCATCTATGTTTTCCTTAGGTGAGTTATTATCTTTTTGTTTAGAATCTTTTGGTTCTATTTTGTCTTTATATTTGTCTATTTGTTGTCTGTTAAAATTAATGATAAACAATGCTACCATTATCACAAACATTACTAAAATTATTACGTCTAATATATCTTTCACAAATATCTCTTTTCTTTTAAAATTTGGATTTTATCTAATTATCACTTATTATCAAGTAATACAGCGTAAATAACGCCATCTATTTCATTATTTGCTACATCTTCAAAACTATCATTGTTTTCAATAACACATAAGTTTTTAGCATCAAACATATAGTTATCTGCAATTTTTTGTATGGCTGTTGCTAATTTAAAATCTGAAACTATAAAATCTGCTTTTAAACTATTGCAATAAATAGCTTGTTTAATATTATCCACCTTTATTAGGCATCTAACATCATTTTCATAACAATATTTAAGAAGTTCTTCCTCATAGTTAAAAGCAACTAAACTATTAGCTTTTGTATTTTTTATATCTTCAATATTTGAAATATTAAAAATCTCTTCAAAAGGAACTAAACTATCACCAATAATAATCATCTTTAACCTCTATTACTTAAGCACTCTTTTGAACAAAAATATTGTCCATTGCTTAAAATACCCTCTTTTTTTGAAACAAATGTTTTGCAAGATGGGCACTCAACCATAATATCATCAATCTTTTCATTTTTTTTAGTTTCACTATTTTTTGATAACTCTTTTTCTCTAGATTTCTTAAAAAAAATCATATAAACTAGTATTAAAACTAAAATTACCACTAATGCTTTCATTAACATCGTTTTAACCTTTTATATAAAGATAGTTTCTATCTTTTCTTTCATGGACTTCATAATTGTTTACATTAGCTTCTTGTAATTCAGACTCAAGCATGCTTCCTTTGTAAAACAGATATGAAGAGTTTTCTTTTTTTATATTTTTTGTAATATCAACTAAAAGTGAAGTGTTTGTTACAGCCCTAGAAGTTATTAAATCAACTTCTAAATCATTTACATTTTCAACTCTTTTGCAATGAATTGTTAAATTATCAAGCTTTAATTTAGCCTTGATTAAATTTAAAAATGAAACCCTTTTTATTCTTGGTTCTATTAAATGTGATTTTACATTTTTTAAAGCTATAGCTAATACTAAACCTGGATAACCAGCACCCGTTCCAATATCTGCAAAACTTTCATAATCTTTCATATAATCCATAAATTTCAATGGATACAAAGAATCTAAAATATTTTCATAAATACTTTCAATACTAAGATTTCCACTTAAATTATGAATTTTCCCCCAAGTTTGCAAATCAGCTATAAAAACTTCAATATCTTTGTAAAATTCATCACTAAATGATAAACCATTCTCTTCTAAAAGGTTTTTTAAACTCATTACAGAAGGTGTCCCATTTCATCTTTTTTAGTTGCTAAATAGTGTTTATTAAATTCATTTGGTTTAATAATTGAAGGAATTCTTTCAACTATATCAACACCACAATTTTGTACATACTCTATTTTCTTAGGATTATTTGTAATAAGTTTTATTCTTTTTACATTTAAATCTTTTAATATTTCACCTACAATAGTGTAATCCCTCTCATCTTCTGCAAACCCAAGTTCTAAATTAGCCTCAATGGTATTTCTTCCTTTATCTTGAAGACTATAGGCATTTACTTTATTAAATAAACCTATATTTCTTCCCTCTTGTTTATGGTAAATTACTAATCCACCATTTGCAGAGATAAAATCCATTGCTAAATTTAATTGCGCTTGACAATCGCATTTTAGACTACCTAAAGCATCTCCTGTTAAGCACTCTGAGTGAATTCTAATAAATGGTATTTCAATGTTTTCAAAATCTTCACTCATAATAGCTAAATGCTCTTGATTGTTGTATTTATATGCTTTGATTAAAAAGTTTCCATGTTTTGTAGGTAATTTAGCAATATTTGACTTTTCAATATTCATATTTGTTTAAACCTTAAATTGTTAAAATTCGCCAGAGTATAACTAAAAGAGGTAAATAAAATGTTTAAACGATACAGAAGACTTAGAATCAATGAAACACTTAGAGGACTAGTAGCTGAAACTACTTTAAGTAAAAATGACTTCATCTATCCACTGTTTGTAAGAGAAGGACAAGGTATTAAAACTGAAGTTTCTTCAATGCCTGGTGTATTTCAAATGAGTATTGATGAAATATTAAAAGAGTGTGAATACTTAATTAGTATTGATTTAAAAGCTATCATTTTATTTGCCATTCCAGATGTAAAAGATTCAGTTGGTAGTGAATGTTTATGTAGTGAGAGTATCATTTCAAGAACAATTAGAGCTATCAAAGAAAAATTCCCACAAATGTTTGTAGTTACAGACCTTTGTTTTTGTGAATACACAGACCATGGTCACTGTGGAATATTAGACCCAAAAACACAAACAGTTGATAATGATAAAACATTAGAAATTTCAGCGCAACAAGCAATAGTTCATGCAAAAGCAGGCGCTGATATGATTGCTCCTAGTGGAATGATGGATGGTATTATCGAAACTTTAAGAACAGCACTTGATGCAAATGGTTTTGAAAATCTTCCTATAATGTCTTATTCAACTAAATTTGCAAGTTCATACTATGGACCATTTAGAGATGTTGCTGAATCAACTCCATCTTTTGGAGATAGAAGAAGCTATCAAATGAACCCAGCAAATAGACTTGAAGCTATTGAAGAATCATTAGAAGATGAAAGACAAGGTGCTGATATTTTAATGGTAAAACCAGGTTTAGCTTATTTAGATATTATTAGAGACATTAGAAATGAATCTAAACTTCCACTTTGTGTATATAATGTAAGTGGTGAGTATGCTATGTTAAAACACGCAGGAGCTGCTGGTTTGATTGATTATGACAGAGTTATGATGGAGACATTATTAGCATTTAAAAGAGCTGGTGCTAACTTAATCATCACTTATCATGCTAAAGAAGCATGTTTACTTTTAGATAAACAAAAATAAGCCTTTATTTATAAAAGAGAGAAGTTAATTCTTCTTTTCTTTTAGCAGTTGCAAACCACCCTATTTCTTCCCTCTTCTTTTGCTTTATATAATAATTCATCAACATTTTTATAAACACTATCGCTATCTTCAATATTGTTAGCATTTAAACAAATAAGTCCAAATGAAGCCGTTACATATTGACTAGCACTATTTTTTTCATGGGGTATTTCTTCATCTTCAATATTAAATCTAATTTTATTTACAAATTCTAAGGCATTGTTAATATTTTCAGCTTTAAATAAAACTCCAAACTCTTCACCACCTAATCTAAAACAGTAATCATCGGACCTATTTAAAGAATCACGTAAAACTTTTCCAATAGTTATAAGTACTTCATCACCCATTTGATGTCCATAGGTATCATTGTATTGTTTAAAGTGGTCAACATCCATTAATGCAAAACAAACTATTTCATTGTGTCTTTTTGCACTTTGAATGAATTTAGGGAATATATCATCAAAATGTCTTCTATTGTAAAGATTCGTCAAACCATCTGTTATTGAAATTCTTTCAATTAACTTTTTATTTGTGATATCTTGCCTAACGGCTGTATATCCAATTTTATATCCATGTTCATCGTATCTTGGAGAAATCGTAGCATCAACCCAATAAAAAGTTCCATCTTTGGCTATATTTTTAATTTCACCTTTCCAGATTTCATTTTTAACTAGTTTACTCCACATATATTCATATAATTCTTTTGGTGTACTAGGGTGTCTTATAATATTATGGTTTACCCCTATTAATTCTTCTTTTTCATATCCACTAATTTTACAAAATGCTTCTGAAACATCTGTAATAAAGCCTTTTAAATCCGTCGAAGAAGTAATTACATTTTTATCAATTACACTCACATACTCTTGAATGATTTTTTCTTTTCTTTTTAATTCACTATAATCTCGAGCTGTAATTAAAAATCTCTGTTTATCAGGTAATAAAACAATAGTCATATTTGTGAAAATCTTATTTCCTTTTTTAGAAATACTTACTTTTTCAAAATTCTCTATATAACCATTTTTGATAACATCATCTAAAATTGCTTCAAATCTTTCTTTGTCATCTTCTAAAGTCATTTTTAAAGAACTAGTTTTTAGCAACTCTTCATTTGAAAAACCTGTCATTTTTGAATATGCTTCATTTACAAACAAGAAGTTCGTATCTAAATCAGTAATTGCAATTGCATCTTTAGAAAGTTTTATCATCGTTTCAAATTTTTTCTTTTGATCATTTAATAACTCTTTTTGTTGCAATAATTCTAATTTATTTATTTCATAATCTGTAATATCATGGTTAATTCCAATCATTCTAATTGGCTTATTTAAATTATTATATTCTAAAGTCCCAATAGTGTGAATATATTTTTTCTCATTTCTTTTAGTATTTGTCCAATATTTTATATCTAAACTTTCTTTTTTATTTTTTGCTTTAAACACTTCATTAAATACTTTGTTTTTATACTCTTTATAAATCAAGTTTTTCCATGCAGATAAAAGTTCTTTATTTTTAATATCCATATCAATACCGTAAATGTGATACATATTTTTATCCCATTTCAAACTATTATCTTTAAATGTCCATTCCCAAGTACCTATAGTAGCTGCTTTTAAAGCCAAATCTTTTCTTAGAGCTAATGCTTTTATATCATCAATATATACTTTCTTTTTGTTTTCATAAAAATTGTATATTTGATTTAATGTAAGAGCTACAATTATTAATGTAAGTCCAAAAGTCAAAACTATATAGTGGGTTTTAGTTTCATTATCTTTAAAAAATCCTTCATATGGATTAACTTTAATCAACCATTGTCTTCCACCAACAGTAATAATTTTTTTATAATCATAATTTTGATTGACCATAGAATGCTCATGATTAGAAAAATCAAAAAGTAAATTTTCATTATTTTCTACGCCGTTATCATATATAGCAATATCTAAAAGCATATTTTCGTCAATATCTATTGAAGTAATTAAATCTTTAACTCTAAAAGGCGCATACACAAATCCTAATGTAGCATCTAACTTTTCTTTATATGTAGTCAAAGGCATATTAGATTTATATACAGGAATGTATGCTAAAAAACCTGCTTGAACATCATTTCCATTTTCTTGAAGCAAATGAACTTTACCTGATAAAGAATAATTACCTGTATTTATAGCATTTTGCATAGCAAGTCTTCTAGTTTCTTGAGAAAACATATCATAACCAAATGCTCGTTTGTTTCTATCATCAAAGGGTTCTAAATATATAATTGATGTATATATTTCTCTTTTCCCTTTAGGTTTAATATCAAAATTCTCAAAACCTTGATTTCTCATTTCATCAACAAATATGCTTAGATCTTCTGGTTTAATTACTTTACTAAATCCAATTCCTTGAATACCAGGATAATTTTTATTAATATGCATCTCATCAACAAAACTTTTCCATTCTTTTCTAGTTACATCATTTGAACTGTAAAATAAAGCTCTGCTTGATAATAAAACTTGATCATAAACTTTTAATCTGTTTTCTATCAAAGATGGAATTTTATTTGCAGTATTTAAAAAAATGATTTGTTTTTTTTCTTCATTTTGTTTTAATATAAAAGAAGTTGAGGATATTGTTATTAAAACTATTACTGATAATACAAAAAACATAAATCCGGATATTTTGAAGTTCATTTTAATCATTAACAATTCCCTAATACTATATAAAAACATTTTATCATATTTATTATTACTATAATATTTTACTTTTTTAATAACAATAAAATAATATTGAATAACTTTAAGCTGTTCTAAAGTAAATTAAATTAGAATATACGTTTTCAAAATTTCAAGGAATGAATTATGAGACACTTCTTAACTTTGGCTGACTACACAAAAGAGGAAATCTTAGAGATTTTAGAATTAGCTGCTAAAATCAAAAAAGAGACTAAAAACAAAGAATTTGTAAAATATATGCCTAATCAAACATTAGGAATGATATTTGAAAAAAGTTCAACAAGAACAAGAGTTTCTTTTGAAACAGGTATTTACCAATTAGGTGGTATTGGATTATTTCTATCTTCTAATGATATTCAATTAGGTAGAGGTGAGCCAATGAGCGACACTTCTAGAGTAATATCAAGAATGGTTGACATGGTTATGATTAGAACATTTGCACAAAGTAAAATTGAAGAGTTTGCAAAATACTCTAAAGTACCTGTTATAAATGGTTTAACTACAGAATACCACCCTGTTCAGTTAATGGCTGATTATTTAACAATTCAAGAAGCAGGACTAGATAAAGATTTAGTTGTTGCTTATGTTGGTGATGGAAATAATATGGCTCACTCTTGGTTAAATATGGCTGCTAAATTAGGTTTTGAATTAAGAATTTCAACTCCAAAAGGTTATGAAGTAGACCAAACAATTTTAGATAAAGCACTTGAAATGGCTAAAGAAAGTGGCGCGAAGATTATAATTGGAAATTGTCCAAAAGATGCTGTAAAAAATGCTACAGTTGTTACAACTGATACATGGGTTTCAATGGGACAAGAAGATGAAAAAGAGCAAAGATTAAAAGATTTTGATGGATACATTGTAGATAGCGCTATGATGCAATTAGCAGCTTCAAACGCTATTTTCCTTCACTGTTTACCAGCTTACAGAGGTTATGAAGTAAGTGATGAAGTAATGGAAAGTGAACAAAGTTTAATCTTTGAAGAAGCAGAAAATAGACTACACGCTCAAAAAGGTGTGATGGTTTGGTTAGATAGACATAGAAATGCTAATTAATGATAGATTTTAGCAAATTTATTAAATACTCAAAACCAGGGCCTAGATATACTTCATATCCAACGGCTCCTGAGTTTACTGAAAACTTTACTCAAGAAGATTTAAAAGCTTATTATTCTTCTCAAAGTGATGATAGAAGCTTATCACTATATATTCATATGCCTTTTTGCAGAAGTGCTTGTTATTTTTGTGGATGTAATACTATTTTTACATCTAAAGAGGATAAAAAAGTTAAATATATTGAATATCTAAAAAAAGAATTAAATATATTAAAACAACACCTAAATACAAATAGAAGTGTAACTCAAATGCATTTTGGTGGAGGAACTCCTACATTTTTTTCACCTGAACAACTAGAAGAAGTAATAAAAACCGTAAAATCTATTTTCCCTAATTTTAATAATGATGCTGAAATATCTTGTGAAGTTGATCCAAGATTTTTTACTCAAGAGCATATGGATGTTC
>JALRJW010000236.1 GCA_023268955.1 Aliarcobacter sp.
ATGGGTATTGTTAGAGTTAACTCATAAATGTCCATTAGAGTGCACTTATTGTTACAATCAATTGGATTTCGCTTCAACTAAAGATGAAATGACAAAAGAAGATTGGTTTAGAGTAATGGATGAAGTTAGAGAACTTGGTGCTGTTCAATTAGGTATTTCAGGTGGTGAGCCATTATTAAATAAAGATGTAGTTGAAATAGTAGCTTATGCTAGTAAACTTGGATTTTACACAAATTTAATTACATCAGGTGTTGGTGCACCTGAAGGAATTATAGGTAAATTAAAGGATGCTGGATTAAAAACAGTTCAGTTAGGTATTCAATCTCATGATGAAAACACTATGACTTTAGTTACTAATAATAAAAGTGCCTATAAACAAAAATTGAAAATTGCAAAAGAGATTAAAGATGCAGGACTTCAATTAATTGTAAACACTTGCATAACTAGACAAAATATTCATCAAGTTGAAGAAATTATAGATTTTGCAGATGAGACTTTAGATGCAGATTATTTAGAAATTGCTAATATTCAATATTATGGTTGGGCATTAGAAAATATAAATGCACTTTTACCAAATAAAGAACAATTGCAAAAAGCAAAAGAGGCAACAGACGCATATAGACAAAGAAAACCTCATATGAAGACTTTCTTTGTTGTTCCAGATTATTTTGCCGATAGACCAAAAGCTTGTATGAATGGATTAGGAACTACATTTTTAACTATTAATCCAGATGGTAATGCACTGCCATGTAATACAGCAAATACTATGCCTATTGAATGGCCAAATGTAAAAAATAGCTCTATTAAAGAAATATGGTACGACTCTGAATCATTTAATTACTTTAGAGGTGATTCATGGATGAAAGAACCTTGCAGAACATGTGATGAAAGAGATAAGGATTTTGGTGGTTGCAGATGTCAAGCTTATGCTTTAACTGGTGATATGCATGCAGCAGATCCTGTTTGTTCAAAATCTCCCGATAGAGCTGTAATTGATCAAAAAATTAAAAATAGTGTAAAATTCGCTAATCAAGATTTAGTTTATAGAAACAAAAAGAATTCTTTAGCTTTTATGAATGGTACATTTAGATAAAAAAGATAGATTTTAAATCTATCTTTTTTTCTTTCTAGTTTTTGAAACTCTAGTTGAGTTTACTTTATAGTTGTAAGTAATATATTTTTCTACCATATATTCTGATATTTCATACATTTCATCTATTACTGTCTGAATTTTCCAAATTGATTCATTATTCTCTTTGGCTAATTGTTTTTTTAAATCTACATTTTTATTAAAGTAAATTTGAATAATTTCATCAATTGGAAACTCATCTATGAAAGAATAATTTGAGAATGATTTACCAAACTCTTTTTTGTAGGAATGAATTAAACTGTAGGCTAATAATTCTGGAATCCAATGAGCACCCTTATTTAGCCTAGATGAAAAAATAGTAATAATATATTTATAGTAAGCTCTCATTGGCTCTAAATGAATACTTAATTTTCTAGCAATTGGGCAGTTGTTTTTGTTTTGAAAAACATATGATAAAGTTGAACTATCCATTACATTTTCATTTAGAAATTTTATTAAATTTTGAGTTTGATTATTTAAAAATTGCGCATCCACAGTTGACATTGAAAAATTATTTGAATCATTTGCTTTAATCTCTTCAAACTCTTTTAATAAATGTGAAACAATCATCAAAAGTGTATCTGATTTCATTTTTTTTAGGTTGATTGATTCGCATTTTTTTAGAGCTAAAGATATCTGTGGATTAGCACTCATAAAAATTCCTTTAATTTATAACTTTGGCGTATTATAATCTTTAAAAAGAAAAAAATCTTCTTTTTTTGTGCTAAAAAAGTTATTCATTATTGAATTTGAGGACCTTGAATATTTGGCACTTTCACAATTTTCAATTAATTGAATAATTTTTGAAATAGTTTTTTCATCAACTCCTTTATCCCTTGATATACTTTTAATCTTCTCTTTATTAAAGTTTTCAATATTTATTGAAAATTTTAAAAACAATGTTTTTAGTAAGGCTTTTTCAATTAGGTCATAAAATATATTCTTATCGTTTAATGATTTCTTTGATTTAACCGAGGATGATATGCATCAACGCGCTCGCGCAGGAGCGAGCGAAGCGCAAGTCCGAGCTATGGAACAAAAGCACGCGTTACTCGAGGCTGAGGAAAAGGTGCGTCGCGAAAAAATGTTGAAC
>JALRJW010000267.1 GCA_023268955.1 Aliarcobacter sp.
TTAAGATTGAAAAAGCTCTTGCAAGTGATATGAAAATGGGTGATGACTTAATGATTACAGGAACACCAACTGTTTATGTTAATGGTAAAAAAGATACTAAAAGAGAATTTTTCAAAACACTAGGTAAATAATTAAAGGAGATAAATGAAAAAATTAGTAATAGCTACAAGAAGGAGTCAACTAGCACTTTGGCAATCGGAATATGATAAAGCAAGAATTTTAGAACACTATCCTGATATGGAAATTGAACTAAAAGAATTTTCTACAAAAGCTGATAAAATTCTTGACGTTCCTTTGGCAAAAATAGGTGGAAAAGGACTATTTACTAAAGAGTTAGAAATTGCTTTAGCTAATAAAGAAGCCGATATTGCTGTTCATAGTTTAAAAGATGTACCTGTAGAATTTGAAGAAGGTTTTGTATTAGCAGCACTTTCAAAAAGATTTGATCCAAGGGATGCATTTTTGAGTCAAAATTATGAAAGTTTAGAAAAACTTCCTCAAGGTGCAGTTGTAGGAACAACTAGTTTAAGAAGAAGATTAGAGATAAAACTTTTAAGACCTGATATCGAATTAAAAGATTTAAGAGGTAATATCAACTCTAGAATTGCTAAATTAAAAGCTGGTGAATATGATGCAATTATTCTTGCAGCAACTGGTGTTCAAAAACTTCAAATTGAAGGAGAAGTTAATTATTTCACTCCTATTTCAATTGAAGATATGATTCCATCTATGGGACAAGCGGTGCTAGGAATTGAAACCCTTGATAATGATGAAATTATTGATTTAGTATCTGTTTTACATGATGAAGATGCTGAAATTGAAGCTACTATTGAAAGAGACTTTGTTAGAACTTTAGAAGGTGGTTGTCAAGTTCCAATTGGTGTAAAAGCAACCCTAAGTGAAGACAAAGAAAGAGTAAATATTAAAGCTATTGTTGGTATGCCTGATGGAAGTGAAATTATCACAGAAGAGATGAATATTAATAGTGATGATTATGATTCAGCGGGATCTGAGTTAGCACAAATGTTTATTGAACAAGGTGCTAAAGAGCTTTTAGCAAGAGCTGAACAGATAGCATTCAAATAATTACAATTTAAATTTAAACACAAGGAAAACAATGGAAAATTTACCAAACTGCCCAAAATGTGGGAGTGAATATACATACGAAGATGGGAATTTATATATTTGCCCTGAATGCGGTCACGAGTGGTCAAAGGATGCATCTTTAAATGCAGATGAAGATGTTTTAGTTGTTAAAGATGCTAATGGTACGATTTTACAAGATGGTGATGATGTAACAGTTATCAAAGATTTAAAAGTTAAAGGTAGTTCATCTGGAATAAAAGTTGGTACTAAAGTTAGAGGTATTAGACTTGTTGAAGGTAATGATGGACACAATATTGATTGTAAAGTTCCAGGTGTTGGAGCAATCAAATTAAAACAAGAATTTGTTAAAAAAGCATAATTTTAAATTAATATAATTTAGGGAGTTTTTATGAGAATTAATAAAGAAGACGCAATATTTTGTTTAGTAGACGTGCAAGATAAATTATATCCACACGTTACAAACAAAGATGAAATTGAAAAAAATTTAGTTACTTTAGCAAAAGGATTAAAACTTCATGGTATTCCTTTTATTGTAAATGAACAATATAAAAAAGGAATTGGTGAAACAATTCCATCATTAAGAGAAATTGTAGATGAAGATCCACATTTTGAAAAAACAACTTTTTCATGTTGTAAAAATGAACCAACAATGGATGCTATTAAAGCAGCAGGTAAGAAGTTTGTAATTGTTGCTGGAATTGAAACTCATGTTTGTGTATTGCAAACATGTATTGATTTACTAGAAGCTGGATTGCAACCTGTATTAGTTACTGATTGTGTAACATCAAGAAAACAAAAAGATACTGATATGGCAATACAAAGATTAATTCAAGCAGGAGTTGTGCCTACAACTTATGAATCAATTTTATTTGAATTAACTGTAAATGCAAAAGATCCTAACTTCAAAGGTATTTCATCTTTAGTAAAATAAAGGATTTTAAATGAAAAAGCTATTGTTTATATGGTTTTTTCTAGTAAGCTCTTTATTTTCTTTTGATATTAAAGAGTTAGAAAATATATCACAAATAAAGAAAAATCAAGACGTAATTTTGATGTTTAGCACATCATATTGCCCTTGGTGTATCAGACAAACTAATGTATTTAATGAATTAGCTTTTAAGCGTGAGAATTTGCAAATCTTAAAAGTTAAAGATGATAGTAAAGTTTATAAAGAACTATTGGCTAAATATCCATTTACTATTAAATACTTCCCAACTTCTTTTTTGGTGAATTATGAAGATAATGATATGTTTATAATTCATGAATTTAGAGGCTATCAAAACGAAAAAAATATAATCAAAGTTTTAGATGATAAAGATAGATTTTAATCTATCTTTATGTTTACCAATTAATCTCTTTTTTCCCAACATTTTTAAGAATCTCATTTGTTTTTGAAAAAGGTTTTGAACCAAAAAAACCTCTATATGAAGATAGAGGACTTGGATGAGGTGAAGTTAAAATATGATGTTTTGAAGAATCAATTAGTTTTGTTTTTGCAATAGAAGGGGTACCCCAAAGAATAAAAACTATATCTTTGCAATTTGCAGATATATATTTGATGATATTATCAGTGAAAGTTTCCCAACCTTTTTTTTGATGAGATTTTGGCTTTGATTCTTCAACAGTTAAAATAGTATTTAAAAGTAAAACTCCATCTTTTGCCCATGGAGTTAAATCTCCATCTAAACAACTAGATGGCCTTTGTAAATCATCTTCTATCTCTTTTAATATATTTACCATTGAAGGAGGATTTTTAATCTCTTTTGGCGTTGAAAATGCTAAACCTTGAGCTTGACCTAATCCATGATATGGATCTTGACCTAGGATAACTACTTTTAGATTTTCTATTGGAGTTTGTGAAAAAGCGTGAAAGATTTTATCTTTTGGTGGAAAAACAGTTGTTGATTCATATCTTTCATCAATTTCTATTTTTAGTTTTTTAAAGTAATCTTTTTGTTTTTCTTCATTTATTATATTTTCCCACGAATTCAATTTTAATCCTTATTTTTGATATATTGCAAAAAAATGCGGAACACTTGGTATTTGTGTATCATCATATGCTAAAAAACTTATTTGTTTTAATTTATCATCACTAGTAAATTTATTAATTTCTTTTTTAGTTAGAGGTAAAGGAACGGCGTCTTCTTTTTCACCTTCATTTCTACTTCTGCACGAAACTAAAATATATCCATCTTTAGCTATTAAACGACTCATAGCCACTCTTGCTTTTTCTCTATAAATTCCTGGCAAAACTTGAATTGTATTACACTCATAAACAACATCAAAACTTTCAAACCACTCTTTTGGATAATCAAATAAATCAGCAACAATATAATTTACTTTTGAATCAGGATATCTTTTTTTACAAAGTTCAATAGCCGTTGGACTAATATCAAAAGCTGTTACTTCAAATCCAAATGATGCTAAAGCTTGGGCATCATCACCAACACCACAACCAATAACGCAAGCTTTTTTATTTTCTTTTTCAATGATATTTTTTTCAAGCCATTGCACTAAGTATGGACTTGGCTCTAAATCTGCCCAAAAAACTTTTGTATGGTCTCCATTTGCTTTTTCGTATACGTAGTCAAACCAATCAAGGGGTTTATTGTTTTCTTGATGATATTTAACCATTTTTACATATTCATCAAAAACAAATTCACCATTTTTTATAAACTCAAAATCTTCCACTAATAAATCCTTTTAATGATAAATTATACAGAAATAAAAAAAGGCCTAGATAAAAATCTAGACCTTTTATTTTTATAAAAATTAAATGTTATTCAACATCCATTGTTCCAGCTGGAACATGAACATTTCCTTCCATGATAATTCTAGCACTTCTACTCATTGTTGCTTTATCAACAACGATTTTTCCATTTTCTTCTTTAATAACAGCACCAACTTTTAAAGTTCCTGATGGGTGACCAAATTCTACAGCAGTTTTATCACCACCACCAGCAGCTAAGTTTACTAAAGTACCATTAATACATGCAGCAACACCAATAGCAACTGAAGCTGTTCCCATCATAGCATGGTGCAGTTTACCCATAGATAATGCTCTAACATTTAAATCAATGTCAGTAGCTTTTACTTCTTTACCACTTGAAGCAGTAAAATCTTGAGATGGAGAAACAAATGCAATTTTTGGAGTGTGTTGTCTTGTTTCTGCTTCTTTTAATTCAGAAATTAATCCCATTTTTAAAGCTGCATAAGATCTAATTGTTTCAAATCTAGCTAGAGCTTCAGCATCATTGTTAATGTCAACTTGAAGCTCAGTACCTTTGTATCCAATTTCATCAGCATTAACAAAAACTTTATCAATTTTAGTTTGATTTATTAATGGAGCAATAGACTCATGAAGTTTTTTAGAATAACTACCAAGCTCCAACATATCTCCAAGCAACAAATATTTTTTAGACTTATTTAATTTGATTTTATCAAAATTTTTAATAGCAGAACTTAATGATAGCGGGTTTGAGTTATAACTTTGATCAATTAAATTTATTTTTTTATTATTAATTTTTATTATTGAATGGTCTCCACGTCCATCAGGAATTCTAAAATTCAAAAAAATATTTTTATTTAAATTAAAAATATTTAAATTCACACTAATAACAGCTAATGCAGATAGAATATTATAAATATTGTTTTGATAGTCATCAGAGATTATAAAATGTTTAATTTTATTCATAAATCTAATTTTAATTTTAAAATTTTTTCCAAACGATTTAATATC
>JALRJW010000284.1 GCA_023268955.1 Aliarcobacter sp.
ACATCCATGAGCACTTGGTCGAATGCGCGATTCATGAAAGTTGCATAGACCGCCACGACCGGGTGCAATCCCCCGTAGGCGAGGCCCGCAGCGCTCGCTACCGCGTGTTGTTCGGCAATTCCCACGTCCAAGACCCGATTCGGGTACTGGGCGGCCATTCTGTGTAACCTAAATCTCTTAATACTTTTGTGAAAAATCTTGCATAAAGTAAGTGTAAGATTGCATGTTCAATTCCACCAATATATTGATCGACATCCATCCAGTATTTTGAATCTTCTTTAGAAATACCTTCCGTTTGCCATTTTTTATGGTTTGTTGCATATCTTAAAAAATACCAAGAAGATTGAACAAATGTATCTAAAGTATCTGTTTCTCTAGTTGCTTCTTTTCCACATTTTGGACAAGCACAGTTTTTCCATGTAGCATGATTATCTAATGGATTTCCTTCACCTGTAATTTGCACATCTTCAGGTAATGCAATTGGTAAATTTTCAATTTTTTCAGGAACCAAACCACAATCATCACAGTGTACAAATGGAATTGGTGCTCCCCAATATCTTTGTCTTGAAACACCCCAATCTCTTAATTTGAAATTAATTTTTTTAGTTCCATAAGAGTTTTGTTCAAAATGATAAATAATCGCTTTTTTAGCTTTTGTATTTGGTAAATTTGTAAAACTTTCTGAATTAACTAAAACACCCTCACCTGTAAATGCCTCACTTAAAGGTGCTTCATTATCTTCACAAGAAGCATCTAAAATAACTCTTTTTAGTGGTAAATCATATTTTTTTGCAAACTCAAAGTCTCTTTGGTCATGGGCAGGAACTGCCATAACAGCACCTCCACCATAAGAACTTAATACAAAGTTTGCAACCCATACAGGAATTTTTTCACCAGTTAATGGATGCATAACATCAATCTCTAAAGATAGCCCTTCTTTTTCTTGAGTAGCTCTATCTCTTTCAGAAACTTTTTGCATCTCTAAAATTGCATTGATTTTATTATCAGGTAATAATTTATGCTCAACAATGTACTTTACAATTGGGTGTTCAGGTGCAAGTGCTGAATAACTAACACCATAGATTGTATCTGGTCTTGTTGTAAATACTTCATAAGATGTAAAAGTTCTATTTAATTTATATCTTGACTCTTTTGATAACTCAAATTTAAACTCTAAACCTTCACTTCTTCCAATCCAGTTTTCTTGCATAGTTAAAACTTGAGATGGCCATTGACCCTCTAAAGTTTTTAAATCATCAAGTAATTCTTGAGCATATTTCGTAATACCAATATAATATCCAGGCATCTCTTTTTGCTCAACTGGAGTATCACATCTCCAACAACACCCCTCTTCTACTTGCTCATTTGCTAAAACTGTATGACAAGGCTCACACCAGTTTACAGTAGTTGATTTTCTATAAAGTAAACCATCTTCATACATTTTGATGATAAACTCTTGTTCCCATTTTGTGTAAAGTTCATCACTAGTTGCAAACTCTTGATTTTTTGAAAAAGATAAACCTAAAGCTTTTAATTCATCTCTCATATAATCAATATTTTCATAAGTCCATTTTTTTGGATGCAGTTTATGTTTTATAGCTGCATTTTCAGCAGGCATACCAAAACTATCCCATCCTATTGGATGTAAAACATTAAATCCTGATTTTCTAAAGTGTCTAGCAAAAGCATCACCTAAACAATAGTTTCTTACGTGTCCCATATGGATTCTACCACTTGGGTAGGGAAACATACTTAAAATATATTTTTTATCTTTTGAAGTATCTTCACATGGTTCAAATGAATTGTTTTCATCCCAAAAACTTTGCCATTTTTTTTCTATTTGTTTAGCATCATACTGCATTAAAACTCTTCCTTATCTTGACTTTTTGCACTCTCTATTAAGGCTAACGCGATTGAGAATAGATTCGCAACAACCGCACCAATTGCAAGTGAAATTGCTAATGGTAAATCATTCATAAATGTTAAAACCAAAAACGCTGGTATTAAGTGTAAATCAGCAACTAATGAACTTGCTAATAATTCAGCTGCAAGTAAATTTTTAACACCAAGTTTTAGAATAGTTGATATAACATTAACTCCAGCTGCTATAAATAATGCTATTGCATTTGGTTCATATAAAAACCCAGCTGTTGTTGTTAAAGACATTAATGAAAAGAATATATAGGTTACTTTACCCCAATCCATGTTTTTTTCCTTTTTGTGCATTTTAAAAAACATAATATAATAGCTAAATATTGATAAATAAAGGTTTAGATAAAAATTGTTGATAAATTTAATTTAGATTTTTATTAGGTAAAATTAGAATTGTAAATAGAACTTACAAAAGTAAGTTCTATTTGAAGTGAATTTATTTTAAAAACTTTTAAACTGTACCTTGCTCGTACATAGCTCTAAGCTTTTCTTTCTCTTTTTGTTTTTTTAGTTTTTCAGCTTCTTTTGTTCTAAAGTCAGAGATTGAGAACTTTAATAACACTAAGAAAGTTGCTGCAATGAAAATAGATGAATATGTACCAACTACAACCCCAACAAGCATAGTAAAGGCAAATCCATTAATAATCTCTCCACCAAATAAATATAAAGTTACAACAACAAAGAATGTTGTTAATGATGTA
>JALRJW010000323.1 GCA_023268955.1 Aliarcobacter sp.
AATAATAATAAAAATATCGAACTTTTAGATGTCAGAACCAAAGAGGAATGGGATCAAATTGGAAAACCTAATGGTGATGCGCTAGGTATCAAGACACATTTTATAACTATCCAAAGATCACCAGACCCAGAGGCTAATAAAGGATTTGTTGCTGAAGTAAAAAATAAAGCTGATATAAAAAAAGATTTGTTAATAATTTGTAGATCGGGTGCAAGATCTATGATGGCAGCTCAATTATTATCAAAAGAAGGATTTAACTGTATAAATATAAGTGATGGTTTTGTTGAAGCTACAAACTACTTTTATCAAAAAGAGTTAAGTCAAACAAAAAATAATAGTACTAATAGTAAAAAAGAAAAAAACTAATATGCAATACAAAAAAAACTTCTATCAAATCAAATCAAACGATGAAATTTTTGAAAGAATTATAAAAGAAAAAGAGACTATTGGTTACTATAACCTTCCTTTTTCTGATACAACTGAGATTAAAGAGTATGCAAAAACTGTGAAACAAAAAGACATAGTTGTGATTGGTATTGGTGGAAATAGTTTAGGTACTTTTGCTATTCATGATTTTTTAATGCATAAAGAAAACTCTAAAAAACTTCACTTTTTAGAATCAACTGATCCTATTGATATACAAAGAAGAGTTAAAAAAATAGATCTTGACCATGCTTTATTTATAATCATTTCTAAATCTGGAACTACTATTGAGACTATTAGTATCTTAAAATATATCTCTAGTTTAGTTACTCTTGATAGCCAAAACACAGTTTGTGTTACTGAAAACGATAGTAAGCTAAATGCTTATGCACAAGCAAATAGTATGAAAACTTTTGAAATTCCAAAAGATGTGGGTGGAAGATTTTCAGTGTTTTCACCTGTGGGATTATTGCCTTTAGCGATACTTGGACTTGATATAGACAAACTTTTAAATGGATGTAAACTAGTTCATGATAGTTTTTTTGCTCAAGGTGAACACTATAGCAATATCATGGAAAAAGCTAGATTTATTGTTGAAAATAAAAATAGATACAATATCAATGTTGTTTTTTCATACTCTTCACTTCTTGAAGGATTCAATAAATGGTATGTGCAACTTTGGGGAGAAAGCCTAGGTAAAATCAATAAAAATGGTACAAAACAATCTTTTACTCCAATAGGAATCACAGGACCTGTTGATCAACACTCTTTTTTACAACTTATTATGGAAGGTAAAAGAGATAAAACTGTAACTTTTGTAAAAATTGCAGATTTCAAAGATGAACTTACTATTCCTGATATTACAATACCTGCTTTAGAAGAGTTAGATTATGTAAATAATATCAAATTTAAAGACCTGATAAATATGCAAGCTGATTCAACTATTGAAGCTATTCATAACTTAAAAGATATACCTTATGATGTGATTACTATTCAACATCAAGATGAGGAAAATATCGCTAAACTTATGTTTACATATGAGCTTATAACATCAATAGTTGGAAGCTTCGTACAAATCAATACTTATGATCAACCTGGTGTTGAAGCTGGGAAGATAATCTTGAAGAAGAAGTTAGCTAGTAAATAACTAGCTGGCTTAAAACTACAGTCTGTTTATCCAGTAATTTGGTTTTCTATGTAAATTTGCAATTGCTATAATTAATATTTCATCATTTCTTACCTCATAGATAATTCCATAAGGAAAACCTTTTACAAGGCATCTTCGTATTTTATTAGATAATTTAGTCCAAGCATTAGGATATTTTTAAATTAATTTTATAGATTCCTTAACTGTGCTAACAAATCTGAATCCAAGATTCTTTTATTGGTATTCATAATAATTAACAGCATCATCAAGTTCTAAAGTTGCGATTTCTAGAAAATTAATACTATAAGCCATACTTACTAAAAACTTTCTCTGAATTAATAGATTTTATTTTTCCTTGATCATATGCAGAGATTCTCTTTTCACTTTCTTCTATCCAAATTTTGTCAAGCTTTTCATCTGGATTATCTAAACTATTTAAAATTTCATCAACTAACTTTAATTTTTCTACTGGATTTAATGCTAAAACTTCTTCTTTTACAGACATTAATACTCCTTATAATTTGTTCAATATTGTATTCAATTATTCTAATTTTTACAAAATAAATAAACTTACTTATTCATTTAAACACAACTTTTCAAAATAGTATTATAATTGTGTTAAAGTATATTAATTTACAAATTTGTTATTAAATAATGTTATTTTTATGTTAATTTTATAGATTTTTTTAATATAATTCTCAAAAATTTTAGATAGAGGAAAAATCGAACATGATTTTAGTAACAGGTGGAGCGGGATATATAGGTACACATACACTTATAGAACTACATAATGCTAACTGTGAATTTGTTGTTTATGATAATCTATCTAACTCTTCTGAAATTGCTCTAAATAAAGTTGAAAAAATAATCAATAAAAATATTAACTTTGTAAAAGGTGATATTAGAGATAAAGAAAAACTAAATGAAGTTTTTGAAAAATACTCTCGGCCGATGGCCCCTTTGCCGACAGGCCGAGAGTTAACAACGCAGACCGTAAGCTCTGTACATACTA
>JALRJW010000341.1 GCA_023268955.1 Aliarcobacter sp.
CCCATTTATAATCATAGAAGAGCTAAGAATTAAACCTGAAACATTAGATTGATTTATTGCATTGTATGATGCAGATATAGTCCCTCTACTTGTACCTACAAGCCATATAGGTAGTTTAGGATAATCATTTTTTATATAATTAATTACGTTTTTAATATCTTCTAACAAATCATTTATTTTTGATTTACCCATTATTTCTTGATCACTTTCACTTGATATTATACAGTATTTTGGTTTTGTAATACCTTCATATTTAATAGAATCTTCTTTAGATACAGATGAACTCAATAAAAAGTTATGAATTTGATCTAATTCAATTTAAAAATTTTATGATTGAAAACACCATTAATGAGTCACCAAAACAATGTAGTTCATCAACAGTTAAAACATATCTTTATAGAAATTTCTCAAATAAAAAATCTAGAAGTCAAGCGAGGAGTATTTCGGCATTAAAAAGTTTCTTTAATTATTTATTATTTGAAGGTGAAATTAATTCATCTCCATTGAACGATATAGAAAGCCCAAAAATTGAAAATAAATTACCAGAGGTTCTGACAGAAGATGAAATGAAAAGATGTGATTTGGTTATCTTAAATTATCCAAATAACCCAACTTCAGCTGATATTTCAATGGATGATTTAGCTTCGTGGGTTAAAAAAGCTCTTGAGTTTGGTTTTATTTTAGTAAATGATGAATGTTACAGCGAAATCTATTTTGATGAAAATGATAAACCAGTTTCAATTTTAGAAGCATCAATTAAAGCTGGAAATGATTCATTTAAAAATGTTATTGCAATGAATTCTATTTCAAAAAGAAGTAGCGCTCCAGGACTAAGAAGTGGAATAATAGCTGGAGATGCAAAAATCTTAAAAGAGTATATGAAATACAGAACTTATGTTGGATGCGCTGCACCTGTGCCATTGCAAGAAGCAGCAACTGTAGCTTGGAATGACCAGGCTCATGTAGATCAGTTTAGAGCAATATACAAACAAAATTTTGATTTAGCTAAAGAAATTTTAGGAGTTGAACCTCCAAAATCAACTTTTTATATTTGGTTAGAAGTTGGTGATGAAATAGAGTTCACAAGGGAACTGTATAGACAAAAAAACATAAAAGTATTACCAGGAAGTTTTTTAGGAAGAAATGGAATTGGTAAAGGTTATGTAAGAATTGCATTGGTTGAAAATGCAACAAAAACAAAAGAAGTATTAATAAGATTAAAGGAATTTATGAATGAACAAAGATGAACTGCAAGAAGCTAGAACTAATCCAGATTTTCTAAAATTTTTAGAAGAGAATAGATTAAAAGCAATTGAAAATGATGATTTAGCTTTGATGTATGAAACTTTGGATTCAATGTTGATTTTAGATTTAGAAGAGGATAAAATCAACAATCTTTATCAAAATATTTTAAAAACAGCATTTGAGAAAATTGAAAAAATAGTAAGTCAAGATAAAAAACTAAATTTAGAAGATGAGAATTTACTTTTAGTAAGAGCATTATATGAGCATGGTATTGAAAACTGGTCATACGATAATTTTGATGGTGCAAAAGAGATTATGTTTGTTTTATCAAATATTGTTGATGATGAACTTCTTGAAAAATCTTTAAATGTATTAGTTATTGTTTTATCAAATCAAATGAATTTAGATGAGTTTTATGAGAAAAAAGTTAATTTAGACGTGAATGATATTAAAGAAGAACATGGATATTTCATAGTTAATTTCAAGTTTGATATTGATGAATATTTAGTTTCAAATGAAGCAATATTAAAAAAAGAGTATGAAAATTTAAAACATTTATTGGAAGCTTAATGAAAGTTCATTTTATTGGAATAGGTGGAATAGGACTTTCTGCATTAGCTAGGTTTTTAAAACATGATGGCCATGAAGTTAGTGGTTCAGATATGAAAAATACTCCAATAACTCAGGCTTTGCAAGAAGAGGGTATAAAAGTATTCACTCCTCAAGCGAGTGAAAATATCTCTAAAGATTTAGATTTAGTAATTTATTCAGCAGCTGTAACTGATGAAAATCCTGAGTTAATTCAATCAAGACTTATGCAAATTAGAACTCTTTCTAGAAAAGAATCATTGCCTATTATCATGGGAGATAAAAAGAATTATTGCGTAGCAGGAGCCCATGGAAAGTCAACAACAACAGCAATTTTAGCCTCTATTTTAAATAGCAGTGCAATAATTGGTGCGATTTCTAAAGATTTTGGTTCAAATTTTAGATATGTAAATGATACAGTTGCCTTTGAAGCTGATGAATCAGATGCTTCTTTTTTACTTTCTAATCCTTATTGCTCAATTGTTACAAATGCTGAACCAGAACACATGGAATATTATAATTATGATTATGATAAGTTTTTTGCTGCATATGAAACATTTATAAATCTAGCAAAAATAAAAGTTGTAAATGGCGAAGATGAGCATATTAAAAAATTAAATTTAAGTGAAGATGTAATTAAACTTTATCCTTCAAAAGATATAAAAAACATCACTTTTATAATCAAAGATAATCAACCACATACGAAATTTGAGCTTTTAGACTATGGTTTCTTTGAAGTTTGGGGATTTGGTGAACATATCGCTTTAGATGCTTCTTTAGCAATAATCGCTGCTTTAAATGAGATAAGTTTAGAAGAGATTAGAGTAAATATCTTAAATTACAAAGGTATTAAAAAAAGATTTGATTTTGTTCAATCAAATGATAACTTTATGGTTATTGATGATTATGCACACCATCCAACAGAGATAAAAGCAACTATAAATTCTGTAAAACAATACTCAAATTTAAAGAATGTCTCTAAAAAAATCGTGATTTGGCAACCCCATAAATATTCAAGAACTATTGATAATTTAGAAGGGTTTAAAGCTTGTCCCCACTTACCAGCACCAATAACAGCAATTTTATTCATTTATATCCTTAGTTACAAAATCTAGTATATGACTATCTATAATTTTAGTTAAAAATTTTGATTTTTCATAATAAAAGCAGCTCTCATTGTTAAACTTGTCTTGTCCCAAAAACAAAAATAAATCATTGTTATCAAAAAACTCTTTACTTTTAAAAGCGTTAAAATCAACAATAAAACAAGAGGGGTCTTTTAAAAGTTTGTTATCTTTTAATCTATTAGTAATCTTATTTTTTTTTGAAATAAAATTTCTATATAACAGA
>JALRJW010000370.1 GCA_023268955.1 Aliarcobacter sp.
AACAGTAATCATAGAAATTATATCTACATCATTTGTAAGTTTTTTCATATCATCCAACCACTCTTGAGGACATGAACTTGATGTTGGTTGTAATATCTGCATTTTTTTCATATCTTGACCAGCTAACATAGTACTAGCACATAAGATTAACCCTAATATTGTTTTTTTCATTTTTATAATTCTCCTTTTAGTATATTTGGATATTTTTCAAAAATTTGATTTTTGATTTCATCTATTTGTTTTATATTAAACTCTTGATTATTAGGATTTTTAAATTCATGAATAATCTTTGCTGGCTCTTTTTTGAAAAAAATTATTCTATTTGATAAATGAATTGCTTCAGAAATATCATGTGTAACAAGAATAACCGTAGGATTAAACTTTTTACAAAGACCTAAAAACTCTTTTTTCAAATCTATTGCCGTTGGATAATCCAAAGAAACAAATGGCTCATCCATAAGTATTAAATCTGGATTATTTATAAATGCTCTAATAGTAGAGATTCTTCTCTTCATTCCACCTGATAATTTATTTGGATAATAATCTAAATATTTTTCTAAATTTACTATTTTAAGTAGTTCAATAATTTTTTGCAAATCTTTATTGTGTGAGACTAAAAGTAAATTTTCCTTTACAGTTAACCAAGGAACTAATCTATCATCTTGAAATATAAAAGATAAATTTGAAGAACTTGAATCAATTTTACCGTGAAAATCTACATCTAATTTACTAATCAAATTTAGAATAGTTGTTTTCCCACAACCAGATGGACCAATAATAGAAACAAATTCTGAATCTGCTACTTTTAAATTTACATCTTCAAGTATTTTAATACCATTAAATTCTTTACTTATAATATTAATATCTAACATACTATTTCCATCTATTAATTCTATTTTCTATTTTATTTAAAATAAAATATTCTATAACTAAAACAACTAAAATAAATGCAATTGAATAAGCCATAATTGAAGTAATATCAAAATATTGAAAATACATAGATATAGCAAAACCTACACCATCACTTCTTCCTAATAGCTCAACAACTAAAACAATTTTCCATATCAATGCAAGTGTTAATCTTGTTGAAGCTAACATATATGGATAAATTTGAGGTAAAAAAAGTTTTGAAAAAATCTCTTTTTTTTCTACTTTATAAACTTCTCCTAATTGAAGATACTTTTTATTTATATTTCTTGTACCTTCTCTGATATTTACTATTACAATTGGAAGTTTATTAACAATAACTGCAACAATTGCAGCTATATCAGTTAATCCAAACCAGATATAACATATTACTATTGTAACAAGAGCTGGAATATTTAAAGCAATAATTAAAACAAAATCAAACATGTCATTTATTTTTTGAGATATTCCCATAAAAATACCTATAATAATTCCAACTATCATAGTGATAACAAATGTAATAAACACTCTATATAAAGTAATACTTAGATGTTTTATTAACTCACCATCTATTAAATGATCGTATAAACTAATAGAAATATCAACAACAGATGGAAAAACATCTGATTTTAAAACTACAGCTAATAGTTGCCATAAAATTAGAAAGAAAAATATTGAATATAGTTTTGAACTTTTTATCATAAATTACACAATATCCTAAAATTTCCAAAAGGTATTAACATCTAAAGTTTCACTTTTCCCAACTAATTTTTCTCCACCTTCATTTTTCAATAATTCAAAGAGTTTTTTTGAAGCTTCTAAATTTTCATCATTAAATTCGAAAATCACACCTTTTCTATATCCCTCTTTTAATGCTTCAAACTCATCGTTACTTTTAACTCTCATTGTCTTAATTAAGTTTTTCCATTGATTATCATCAGTTAAAAGAAGTTTTTTTGCATCATGGGTTGATTTTATAAATGCTTTGTATAATTCTTTATTTTTATTCGCATACTCTTCATTAAATGTCCAACCTACGAATGATACATCAGATTTAATATTTAATTCATCTAATAAATCACTCATTTCAATAACTGCAGTAGCACCTTTTGATTTTAATTTGGCATTAAAATGCCAATAATTTACAGCAGCATCAACTGATTTATCTAGCATTTTTTTATATAAAATTGGTGCCCCTGCATAAACAGGATTAACAATGTCTAATAAATCTGTGTTATACTTTTTCTTTGAATATGCTCTTAAGATAAGCCATGTTTTGTCATTAAATCCACCTGCAATTCCAACTGTTTTATCTTTTAAATCTAATAAAGAATTTATTTTCATATCAGCATTAGCATATACAGTACCTGTTGCTTTAGAATATGGAAAAAATGCAAAGTTTTTATTTGTTGCCCTTTGTGAATTAACCCAAATCCAGTCGTTAACTATGATATCCACAGAACCCGATTGAAGAGCTATAATTTGAGCATTCTTTGAAGCTAATTTTACAAATTCTAATTCATAACCATTTTTTTTATCTAAATGGTTATCTTTTAATGTTTTTAATTCCCAATTTACAGTTCCATATTCTAAAACACCAATTTTTATTTTTTCCAAACCATATAAATTTAATATAAATAATGATAACATCACTAAGAATTTGAACATTTAATTTCCTTTAATTAATTTACGAGTTATGGAATAATACTCTTAAATTATAGCAAGAATGAAGCATAAAACGTAGCATTAAAGTAGCATGAAAAATTTATTCAATGTGCTATAATTAGGCTATAAAGATATATTATACTTCCATAATTAAAAATCAAAAAAAGGAAAATTATGAATAAAATACAAAAACTAGGATTTACTGTATTATTCTCTGCAATTTGTGCATTTGGACATGGTGATGTAACTCCACAAAAATTGGATACATCAAAATTACCTAATATTGGTGAAGACTGGTTAGAAGAAAATCCATACTCTACAGATAACAAACTTGCTGTAGAAATTGGTAAACAAGGTTACGGGGAAAACTGTGCAAGATGTCATGGATTAGAAGTTATTTCAGGAGGAATTGCTCCTGACTTAAGAGCATTAATACCAATAGATGATGATTCTTATTTTCAAGGAAAAGTTTTGGGTGGTGTAGTTAGAAATGGAAATGTTTACATGCCTTCATTTGCTGAATACTTAGACCAAAAAGGAATTTGGGCTATCAAAACTTACATTAATACTCAAAGAGCTAAAGCTCTTGAAAAAGGTGACTTATAATAGTCAATTAATTTGTAAAAGAAAGGTCAAAAATGTCTATAATCAGATCATGTCTACTATTTATTTTTTTAATTGTTTTTGCAAATGCTAGAAGCATTGAGCAAATACAAGAAAGTGGAGAAATTCTTATAGCTGTATATAAAGATTTTCCACCTTACTCATTTAGAAAAGATGGTGAATTAATGGGTGTTGATGTTGACTTAGGAAAATTGTTAGCTAAATCTTTAGGGGTAAAGGCTACATTTAACGAAGTTGGCGCTGATGAAACTCTATCTGATGACTTAAGACTAGTTATATGGAAAGGAAATCTAATTCATAAGAACAAATCTGATGTTATGTTTAGAGTACCATATGATTATGATTATTTGAGAATTACAGACCAATACACAGGTGAATTGCAAACAGAAATGGTATCAATAAAAGCTCCTTATCAAAGCGAGACATTTACCATAGCTACCCACAAAGACAAAATTTCAGAATTACCTACTTTAGCTAGATTCGCTTATCATACAGTAGGTGTAGAATTAGATACTCTACCAGATGAACATTTAAGTTCATTTGCTAGAGGCCTAATCAGACACAATGTAAAACATTATTTCCACTACAAAGATGCAGTAAAGGACTTCTTAGATGGTAAATTAGATGCAATTGTTGGAATGAGATCTCAGGTTGAATATTATATAGATTATAAAAACAACAAAGATAAATATTTATTGACAGATGGTATTCCTCAATATAACTCTAAATGGGATTTAGCAACTGCCGTAGCACAAGAATTTAGACCTTTAAGTTATCACATAGATGGATTAATATATAAAGAGTACCAAAATGGTAATCTTAAAAAACTATTTAACAAATATGGTGTTGAAT
>JALRJW010000027.1 GCA_023268955.1 Aliarcobacter sp.
ACCGAGCGTCGTAACGCCGAGATAGCGCTTCAAGAGACTAACGAGAATCTGGAGAAACGCGTACTTGAGCGTACCCAAGCCCTCTCTCTAGTGAACAAACTGTCTCAATAAATTTTTTTTCATTTGTAAGCTTTGATAAAAAACTAGTAGTTGGCTCTATTCCTAAACTTTCATGTTTATATGAGGTTATTTTGCCATTAATCTCTTTTGTACAAAATGGTTTGCCTAAGTCATGACATAGAATTCCGTAAAAAAGGATTAATTTTCTATACTCATCAGCTATTTTTTCTTTTCTTATAATCTTTGCTAATTCATCAACTGTCATAAGTGTATGAATCCAAACATCACCTTCTGGATGATATTCTTTATCTTGCTCACAGTTAATCAAATTTTCCAACTCTTTAAAATATTTTAAAACCCCAAGTTCTTTTAAATACTCTAAACCAATAGATGGTTTTGATGATTTTAAAAACATTTTATTTAGCTCTTCAAAAACTCTTTCTTTTGCTAAAAAACTTAATTGATTTTCGTCTACTATTTTTTTGCATAATTCTTTTGTGTCATCACAAATCTTGAAATCAAATCTAGAAGCAAATTGAATAGCCCTATAAACTCTTAATGAATCTTCAACAAAAGTTTCATCATTTATATGTCTTAGGACTTTATTTTCTAAATCTTTAATACCATTAAAAGGGTCTAAGAATGTATCTTCAAAGTAATCATAACCAATAGCATTAACAGTAAAATCTCTTCTAATAGCAGCTTGTTCAAAACTTAATGTAGAATCACTTATAACTTCAAAATCAGTATGATTATTTCCAACTTTTTTTTCAGTTCTAGGAAGCGCAAAATCAAAAGAATAACCATCTACATTTAAAATTAAAACACCAAAAGATTTTCCTACTAATTTAACAGAGCCAAAAGTTTCTAAAATTGATTGCAGTTTATCAAAAGATGAGATATTAAAAACTTCAATATCAAAATCTTTGTTTTGTATATTTAAAAAAGTATCCCTAACACAACCTCCAACCAAAATAGGTTTTGAACCATTTTGATTAAGAGTGATTAGGATTTTTACTAATATATTTGGTATATTAGCTTTAATATTATTATGAGTTGTAGATATGTACATCTCTTTGTGGGAATGGAATTGATATTCCTTCTTGGTCAAATGTTATTTTGATTTTTTCTGTTAAATCAAATTTAACATTCCAGTAATCAGGTGTATTAACCCATGCTCTAACTACAAAATTTACAGAAGAATCTCCTAGTTCAGATACAGCAATTCTAATCTCTTTATCTTTTAGAACTCTCTCTTCTTCATCAATTATTCTTGCTAAAACTTCTTTAGTTTTTTTGATATCGTCATCATATCCAATACCAACTACTAAATCTACTCTTCTTTCAGGATTTGCATTTACATTTGTTATTGTATCATTGATAATTGAACCATTTGGTACTATTAATTTTTGATTATCACCTGTTTTTAAAACTGTATGAAAAATAGGAATTGGTTGTAATCGAACCTTTCGCTTACGTGAAGCGTGACCTGATGGTAACTTTGTTCATCTAAGTCATAATAACTAATTGAAACGCAATGGAACTTTCTTTAGACATTCTTGCTCTCTTATTTTTTGTTGCC
>JALRJW010000086.1 GCA_023268955.1 Aliarcobacter sp.
GTAATTACAAATTACACAAATGAAAATGCCCATGAAGATTTTATGAAAAACCATGAAATGGCTAAAGAAAAATTAACTAAATATTTACTAGAAAAACAAATAATAAAATAGGAAAGAAATGACATCAATATATGATTTTACCCTTGATGAATTAAAAGAAAATTTAAAACCTTCTTTTAGAGCAAAACAGATTTATGATTGGTTATACAAAAAATATGTAACAAGTTATGATGAAATGTTAAATGTTCCAAAAGATATAAAAGAGCAGTTGCAAGAAAAATATCCTATGGATATTATGACTATCATTAAAAAAGAACAAAGTCGTGATGGAAGTATTAAATATCTTTTTAAATTAAGAGATAACCATACGGTTGAGGCTGTATTGCTTTTAATGAAAAAAAAGAAAAAAGATGAAGATGGAAACATCATAAGAAGTGAACAATACACAGTTTGTATTTCATCTCAAGTAGGATGTAAAGTAGGGTGTACTTTTTGTTTAACTGCAAAAGGTGGGTTTGTTAGAAATTTAACAGTTGGTGAGTATATCGCTCAAATTGTTAATATCAAAAGAGACAATGAAATTCCTGATAATAAGTCTTTAAATATAGTTTATATGGGGATGGGTGAGCCACTTGATAACTTTGATAACTTTACAAAAGCCGTTGAAATTTTTAGTGATGAAAATGGTTTAGCAATAAATAGAAGAAGACAAACTGTTTCAACTTCAGGAATAGCTACAAAAATCAAAAAATTAGGTGAGAAAGATTTAGGTATTCAGTTAGCTATTTCACTTCATGCTGTTGATGATGAACTTAGAAGTGAGCTTATTCCTATGAATAAAGCATATAATATCGCTTCAATTATTGAAGCTGTTAAAGCTTTTCCTGTTGATACTAGAAAAAAAGTTATGTTTGAATATTTAGTAATTAAAGGTAAAAATGACAGTATAGAGGCAGCTAGAAAACTTCTAACACTATTAAATGGAATTCATGCAAAAGTAAATCTAATTTATTTTAATCCATATCCAGGAACAACATATCAGAGACCTGAAGAAAAAGATATGATAAAATTCAAAGATTTTTTAAATGAAAGAGGACTAATTTGTACTATTAGAGAGTCAAAAGGTCTTGATATTAGTGCTGCTTGTGGGCAATTAAAAGAAAAGGAAGCAAACCAAAATGCTTGAGACAGCTTTATATATTTTTATACTAGTAGTAGTAATCGTATCGGGTGTAGGGTTTTACATTTTTAATAAAAAACAAGATTAATAAGTTAAATAAAAAGAGGAGATATAAATAAATGGCAGTAACAAGATTTGCACCAAGTCCAACGGGATATTTACATATTGGAGGACTAAGAACTGCACTTTATAGTTATTTATGGGCTAAAAAAACAGGTGGTGATTTTAAACTTAGAATTGAAGACACAGACCAAGCAAGAAATAGTGAAGATGCTGTAAAAGCAATTTTAGAAGCTTTTGAGTGGGTTGGAATGCCTAGTGATTGTGAAATAGAGTACCAATCAAAAAGAACTGATATTTACAAAAAATACATTGATCAACTTTTAGAAGAGGGTAAAGCTTATAAATGTTACATGAGTAGAGAAGAGCTTGATGCATTAAGAGCAGCTCAAGAAGCAGCAAAACAAACTCCAAGATATAATGGAACATGGAGACCTGAAGAAGGTAAAACATTACCTGAAATTCCTGAAGGAATTGAGCCAGTTATTAGAATAAAAGCTCCAACTGAAGGTAAAATAGAGTTTGAAGATGGTGTAAAAGGTTCTATGAAATTTGGTGCTGATCAAGTTGATGATTTCGTTATTGCTAGAGCAAATGGAATGCCAATTTATAATTTTGTTGTTGCTATTGATGACCACTTAATGGGAATAACAGATGTATTAAGAGGTGATGACCATTTATCTAACACACCTAAACAAATTGTAATTTACAATGCTTTAGGTTTTGATGTTCCAAAATTCTATCATATTCCTATGATTAACAATCCACAGGGTAAAAAACTATCAAAAAGAGATGGTGCCATGGATGTAATGCAATATAAAAGAGATGGATATTTACCTGAAGCATTATTAAATTTCTTAGTAAGACTTGGTTGGTCAAATGGAGATCAAGAGATTTTTAGTATTGATGAAATGTTAGAATTATTTAATCCTAACAATATAAATAAATCAGCATCTGCTTATAATGCTGAGAAATTATTATGGTTAAATGCTCATTACATTAAAAATGTATCAAATGATAGACTTTCTAAAGAGTTAGAGGATTTTGATTGTGTATTAAGTGGTCATGATAAAAAAGAGATGATTTTAGACCTTTGTAAAGAAAGAGCTCAAACAATTATTGAACTAAAAGATGCAATAAACAATATTCTAGAAGTTCCTACTTCATACGAACAAAGTGGTGTTAAGAAATTTGTGAAAGAAGATACGGCTGAGATGTTAAACAACTATTTATCAGTACTTGAAGCAAATAAAGATTCTCTTCATATAGCTCCTGATTATGAAGAAGTTACAAAACCATTTATTGAAGAAAATGGATTAAAATTCCCACAATTATTCCAGCCAATTAGAATAGCATTAACAGGTGGAACTCAAGCACCTTCTGTTTATGATATTGAAGCAATTTTAGGATTTGATGAGGTTAAATCTAGAATTGAAACAGCAATTAAAGCTAATTTTGGAATAGAAAAAGCATAAAAATATCTAAATTCTAGCATCAACTTAGATGCTAGAAACTCCTTTATAAATTTCTGATATAATTTTCACTATGAAAATTTTACTTTTAGAAGATGACATAATACTTAATGAAATAATTCAAGAGCATTTAGAAGAATCAAAATATGATGTAATATCAGTTTTTGATGGAAATGAAGCACAAGATTATATATATTCACAAAAATTTGATTTGTTTTTGTTTGATGTAAATGTCCCAAATATTGATGGTTTTGAACTTTTAAATGAATTAAGAAGTCAAAATATAAAAACACCTGCGATATTCATAACTTCACTAAATATGGCTGATGATATGCAAAAAGGTTTTGATAGTGGATGTGATGATTACATTAAAAAACCTTTTGAATTAAGAGAGCTTGATATCAGAATAAATAATATCAAAAGAATTTATAATATTGAAAATCAAACGGCAATGAAAATTGATGAAAGAATTATTTTTGATAAAGAAAAATTAATAGTAAAAATTGATAATTATGATATAGCTATTTCGAAAAAAGAGAGTGAAGTTTTAGAGTATTTTGTAAAAAATGCAAATAAAAATATAAGTGTGGAAGAGCTTGTAAATAATATTTGGACATATGAGGAAACACCAAGTGATTCAACTATAAGAACCTATATCAAAAATCTTAGAAAAATAGTTGGTGAGGATAAAATTTCAAATACAAGAGGAGTTGGTTATAGATTTAACAAAGAGTGAAAAAACAACTTTCTTTAAGTTTTTGTTTTTATATTTAGGTTCATCTTTTGT
>JALRJW010000096.1 GCA_023268955.1 Aliarcobacter sp.
TTGTGTTGATTCTTTAAAAATTGAAGGTAGAACAAAATCACCTTATTATGCTGCTGTTACAGCTAAAGCATATAGAACAGCAATTGATGATTATTTTGAACAAAAATTTGATGCTGAAAAATATCAAAGAGAGTTACATACAACAAAAAATAGAGGGTTTACTGATGCATATTTAATTCACAGACCTTTTGAAAAAACAGACTCTCAAAATCATGAGTATGCTTTAAGTAAAGGTTCTTATGAAGTAAGTGGACTTGTAACTGAAGATGAAGAACACTTTTTATGTAAATATAAAACATATCCAAATGAAGATGTTGAAATTTTCGCTCCATCTGGAAGTGAATTCCAAGAAGTTGATAATGAGATTGGTAAAATCTTCAAAGGTGAAGATGGAATTTACTACATTAATTTCAAAAAAATATTAACAGAAACAGGAAAAGAGTTAGAATCTGTTCATAGTGGAAATGTTAATAAAATTAAGTTACCAGGAAAACTTCCTTATTTAACTATGTTCAGAGTTCAAAATGAAGAAGGTATTGAGGTTCAATAAATAAAAAATGGTTTTTTTTAGAGTTACAGATAATATTAATATCAAAACAACTGATGGCACTTTAGTTAAATACAATAAATATAGATTTGCAGTTTCAAATGAGACTGCATATTTAACTACACTTGATGATTTTGATGATTTACAAGAGATTTTTTCAAATGTTGATAAAGATAAATATGTAGCAAAACCTTTAATTGAAGAAAAATTTAGAAGTTTAGAAAATTTTCCTATTGAGCTTGGTATTTCTAATGCCTTTGAATATGATAAATATCAAAAGTTTCAAGAGCAAATTGGAAATAGTGTTGTAATACATAAGCAAGATGTAGAAAATATGTTTTTTACAACTAAAAAAGTAGATTTATATAGTCAATTAAAGAATCTAAATAAAAAAGAAATTTCAATTGCAATTATTGGAAAACTTGGTAATTCTATTTCTGAGATGACAGCTTCATGTGCAGCTCTAAAAATTTTGCATTCAAAATTAAATGAAGTATATGAAACAGTTCATATGGATTTATATATAAATGCCTCTAATAATACTTATTTTACCAGAGATAAGCAGATATTTGAAACGCAAGATTATTTAAGAGCTGTATTGCCCCTAAGTATTTCTGTAAAAAGATTGTGCGATTATGATTATTATGTTGATAATAGTTCGTTTTTTTTAAGAAGTGCTTTATTTGACAATTTAAATATTGTAGATGCTTGGTTATGTAAATTCGGTTTAGATTATGAAAAGATTCCTGAAATTTTCAAGCATAATGAAATATCTTTAGATTTAAATGAAATCAGTGATGAGCTAAAAGAAAAAATAAAAGATATTAAATCGAAAAGCAAGATTTTAATGTTTCATCCATACTCTGCTAATATTGAGAAATCAGTTCCTCAAGATTATGCTGTGAATTATCTTAGAGAACTACTTGAATTGCAAAATGATTATACAATTATTTCCTCTTTGAAAATTGACAGCAAAATAGTTGACGAAAGGTATGTTGAATTGTCGAAATATTCAAAAACTTACAATGATTTTGTCTATATAGTATCAAATGCAGATAAAATTGTTACAGTTGATACATGTACTTATCATATTGCTGATACTTTTTTAATACCAACTGTAGTTATTACAAAAGATGAAAATATTGATAAAAAAATCAAATACTACAACTATGCTAAAGCATTTCATATAAAAGATGAAACAAAGAAAATTTCTAATCTTATTTTTGAAAATGAAAAACTAACTTTTTATAGATTTGAGTCTTGGAAAAAACTTAAAACAAAAGAGATTATAAAAGTATTAGAATCTTTTTGATATAATCTCGAAATTTTAAGAAATAAACTTTTTCAAACTAGGAATTATTAATCATGATAAGCTTTTCACAAATGTTAATTAAACTTCAAGAATTTTGGGCAAAAGAGGGTTGCAATATTGTTCAACCTTATGATATTCCAGCAGGAGCTGGGACATTTCACCCAGCTACATTACTTAGAAGTCTAGATTCAACTCCTTGGTCAACAGCTTATGTAGCTCCTAGTAGAAGACCAACAGATGGAAGATACGGAGAAAATCCAAATAGACTTGGGGCATATTATCAATTTCAAGTTTTAATTAAGCCTAGTCCTGAAAATATTCAAGATTTATATTTACAGTCTTTAGAATATTTAGGATTAGATTTATCTAAACATGATATTAGATTTGTTGAAGATAATTGGGAATCTCCAACATTAGGTGCTTGGGGTCTTGGTTGGGAAGTATGGCTTGATGGTATGGAAGTAACTCAGTTTACATATTTTCAACAAGTTGGTGGTTTAACTTGTGATCCTGTTGCTGTTGAAATTACATATGGAACTGAAAGACTTGCTATGTATTTGCAGGGTGTAGATTCAGTATTTGATATTGTATGGAATGAAAATAAATTTGGTAAAACTACTTATGCAGATGTGCATAAAGAGAGTGAATATCAGTTTTCAACATATAATTTTGAAGTTGCAAATACTGAAATACTATTTAAACATTTTGATGATGCATTTAATGAATGTAAAGTATGTTTAGAAAAAGGATTGCCACTTCCTGCTTATGACCAATGTATGATTGCTTCTCATGCTTTTAATACACTTGATGCTAGAAAAGCAATTTCTGTTACACAAAGACAAAACTATATCTTAAGAGTAAGAGAATTAGCTCAAGGATGTGCAGTTTTATATAAAGAGCAAGAAGAAGAAAGACTTAAAAGAATAGGTAGAAAATAGTCTTGAAAATCAAAGATATTTATTCTTTTTTAAATGAATTATCACCTTTTGAATTGCAAGAAAAATGGGATAATTCAGGATTACTTGTTGGTAATCTTGAAGATGAATTTAAAAAAGTATATGTAAGTATTGATTTGGATGAAGAGTTAATTGATACATTTGAAGAAAATTCACTTGTTATTACTCATCATCCTTTGATTTTTTCAGGATTAAAAAGAGTTAATTATGACACTTATTCAACTAAGTGTCTAAAAAAACTAATAAAAAAAGATATTGCATTAATTTCAATGCATACAAATATAGATAAAACTCATCTAAACAAATATGTTGTTGAAAATATTTTAGGTTTCAAAATTATTAATCAAAATGAGTTTATCTCGAATGTTGAGTTAAACATGAGTTTTGATGAGTTAGTTAATCATGTCTCATCAAAACTTGGATTGAAAACATTAAAAGCTGTAAAGTGCCATGAAAAGATAAAAACTGTTGCAATTGTAACAGGAGCTGGAATGTCACTTTTAGATGAAGTTAAAGCTGATTGTTTCTTAACAGGTGATATAAAATATCACGATGCAATGGAAGCAAAATCAAGAGGTGTGTCTTTAATTGATATAAGACATTATGAAAGTGAAAAGCATTTTAATACCCTATTATCGGGATTATTAGAAGAATATTTGAAAAAAAATGATTTAAAAGCTATAATATCAGCTTCAAAAAATCCATTTGATTTTTTTACAGAATAAGGAGAAACTATTGAATAAGTATTTACAGGATTTAATCAAGTTATCAAAATATGATCAATCGATTAGTATGTTTGAACCTCAGATTGAAAATGAAAAAGCAAAACTTGCTACTTTTGTTGAAACAGCTGAGGCTATTAAAACTCAAATCAATTCTATTTATTTAGAAATTGATGATACAAAATCTAAAAGAACAAAAAACAACATCCATTTAGCTGAGTTAAAAACAAAATTAGAATCTATTTCTAAAAAAAGCAATGATGTATCAACAGAAAAAGAGATGAAAGCTTTACAATTAGAGGAAGAGATTGCTAAAGAACAAATTGATTTTGCAAATGAAGAGATTGAAAGACTTGATAAATTAACTGAAGTAAAAGAAGAGAAGTTAAAAGAGCTTCAAGCTAGTTTAACAGAAGAAGAAGAATCAATTAAAGAGATTCAAATTGCAGTTGATAATAAAATTGAAGAGATCAATAAAAATAGAAATACAGTTTATGAAGATAGAAGTGTATTATTAGAAAAAATGGATGGAAAAATTTTAACATTCTATGAAAAAATTAAAAGATGGGCTAAAGATACAGCTGTAGTTCCTGTAAAAAAACAATCTTGTTATGGTTGTTTTATGAAAATCAATGATAAAACTTATTCTGAAGTAATTAAATCTGAAGAGATTGTAACCTGTCCACATTGTGGAAGAATTCTTTACAAAGAAGAAGAAACTCAAGAGGCCTAATTTGGGTCCTTTTGGTTTTATCTATTATTTACTACTGTTTGTAGTATATATTCTTGCAATACCTTTTTTAATATATAAATCTAAAAAAGAAAAATACAAAGTATCAGTTCCAGCAAAGTTTTTTTTAAAAGATAATCCGAAATTTGAAAAAGAGGGTGTTTGGTTTCATTCATGTTCATTAGGTGAGACAAAAGCATTAAATGTAATTACTTCAAAATTAGAAAATATTGATATTAATATCTCTGTTATGACAAATACAGGTTTTGAAGAAGCAAAAAAAATTACTCCAAATGCTAGGTATTTACCATTTGAAATTTTTATGCCATTTTGGATAAGTAAGCAAAAAATTTTTTTGGTTATGGAAGCTGAGTTATGGTATCTGATGTTTTTATTTGCCAGAAAAAAAGGTGCTAAAACTTTATTAATCAATGCAAGGATCTCTGATAAATCTTTTAAATCATATAAGAAATTTTCTTTTCTTTACAAAAGAATTTTTCAAAATATAGATAAAGTTTATGCGCAAACAAATTTAGATAAAGATAGATTAGAATCATTGGGTGCAAATAATGTTGAAGTAATTGGAAACATAAAATTGGCTCAAACACCAAAAGTTAAGAATGTTTTTGACAAACTTGAAGCAAATGTAATAACAGCTGCAAGTACACATGAAAATGAAGAAGAATTAATTTTAAACTCTTATGATAAAAGTATGGGAAAACTTATAATCGTTCCAAGACATCCTGAACGATTTGAAAAAGTATATAATCTTATTAAAATATTTTGTGAAAATAAAAATTTAAGTTTTAGTAGATTTAGTGTTAATCCAAGTTTTAATTGCGATATAATTTTAGTTGATAAAATGGGTTTATTAAATGAAATTTATGCAATAAGTGATACAGTTATTTTAGGTGGTGGATTTGAAAATATTGGTGGGCATAATCCAATTGAACCAGCATATTTTAATTGTAAACTAATAAGTGGAAAAAAAATTTTCAATCAATATGATTTATTTGATTGTGTAGAAGACTATTATTTAATAGAAAATAATGAGTTGAAAGAAAAACTTGAAAATCAAGATAGATTAAAAAAATCAAAAATTACAAAAGTTGGTGATATAGAACCAATACTAAAGGATATAAATGGCTGCATTTGATAAAGCATATAAAGTACTAGCGAAACAAGAAAATATTTCTAATTCTAAAGCGAAAGATTTAATTGATAGAGGATTAGTAAGCGTAGGTAATAAAAAAGTTACTATAGCAAGGGGTGAGATTAAAACTGATACAAGATTCTCTGTTAAAAAAGTTTCTGATGTTAGGGTTATATTTCAAGATGATGACATTATAGCTGTTAATAAGCCTCCATTTTTAAGTGCAGATGAAGTGTGCAAGAATTTCCCTGATGCTATTTTGTTAAATAGACTTGATAAAGAAACAAGTGGAGTGATGTTATTTGCTAAAAATGAAGAGTTTAGAAGAAAAGCTATTAAAGAGTTTGCTGCTGAAAAAGTTTATAAAGAGTATGTAGCTATAGTTGAGGGTAAAGTTATTGAAGAATTAGAAATCAATCAACCTATTTTAACTATTAAAACAAAAGGTAAGGCTTTTTCTAAAATTGATTATTTAAAAGGTAAAATGGCAAAAAGTACAATGTATCCAATGCTAGTTGAAGGTAATAAGTCTAAAATCAAAGTTGTAATTGAAACAGGAAGAACACATCAAATCAGAGTTCATTTAGCATATGCTGGCTATCCAATTATTGGTGATGCTCAATATGGTAAGCCTGCTCAGAATGTTAATAGAGTTTTACTTCATTCTAAAAAAACTAAAATTTTTGATTATGAGTTTGAAGCACCTGAACCATCAGAATTCAAAGTGTATGATTTTAATTAAAAATTAAGCTTGTAAATTCTCTTTTAAAAAATACGAATCCCTTATTATAGGGATTTGATTAAATCTTATTTAAAAAATAAAATTAAAAAAAACTTAAAATACTTTTATTGATTAAACTATATCAAAGTTTAATTTGATTATAATCCCAAACTTTAAAAAATATTGGGAGATTTAGTTTGTTTGATTCAATAACCGGTTCGATTAGAAATGTAGTTAGTAAAATAAGACATCAAGATGACAACGCAGCTTTAAAAAAAGCTGTAACAGAATTAAAAAAGTCTTTATTAAAAGCTGATATTCATCATAAAACTGCAAAAGAATTAGTTACAAATATTGAATTAGAAACAAAGAAAAATGGAATAGGTCAAGACTCTTTTTTAAATGCTTTAAAACAAGAATTAACTACTGTTTTAACAGCAAATGGTAATCAAGGTTTTGTATTTTCAAGCACTCCTCCAACTACAATATTAATGACAGGACTTCAAGGTTCTGGTAAAACAACAACTACAGGTAAATTAGCAAACTATTTAAAGCTTAGAAAGAAAAAAGTTTTAGTTGCAGCTGCCGATTTACAAAGATTAGCAGCGGTTGAGCAGTTAAAACAAATAGCTGCGCAAATTGATGTTGATATTTATTTCGATGATAATGAAACAGATCCTGTTAAAATTGCAATTGCTGCGCAAGAAAAAGCAAAAAAAGAACTATATGATGTTTTATTAATAGATACAGCAGGAAGGCTTGCTATTGATGAAGAGTTAATGCTTCAATTAGAAAATATTAAAAATTCAGTTAAACCTGATGAGATTTTTTATGTTGCAGATTCTTTAACAGGTCATGATGCAACAAAAACTGCAACTACATTCAAAGAGAAAATTGGAATAGATGGTGTAATTTTATCTAAATATGATGGTGACACAAAAGGTGGGGTTGCTTTATCAATTTCTCATCAAGTTGGTGTTCCTTTAAGATTTATTGGTATTGGTGAAAAAATGCCGGATCTTGAAGTGTTTATTCCTGATAGAATTGTATCAAGACTTCTAGGATTAGGAGACATCGAAGGACTTGCTGAAAAAACATCTGCAATTATTGATGAGAAAAAAGCTAAACAAGTAGCTAAAAAAATCAAAAAAGGTCAATTTAATTTTAATGACTTTTTAGATCAACTTCAAATGATGAGCAAATTGGGTTCTATGAAATCTATTATTGGGATGATTCCAGGATTATCGCAAATGGCTGGACCAATCAAAGATATGGATTTTGAAAATTCAGATGAAATTAAAAGAATCAAAGCAATTATTGGTTCAATGACTCCTAAAGAAAGAGAAGATCCTGATTTAATGAATCCTTCAAGAAAAAGAAGAATTGCAATGGGTTCTGGAGTTTCAGAAGTGCAAATCAATAAAATCTTAAAGCAGTTTAAAAATGCTTCTAAGATGGCTAAGAAGTTATCATCAAAGGGTGGGATGAAAGGTCTTCAAGATATGATGTCTCAACTTAAAGGTGGTGGAATGCCAGGTGGTATGGGCGGTTTACCTAGATAATTTCAGGTAAAACATTTAAATAGTATTGAGTTGTAAACTCACTTTAGCGTGGAGTTTAGAATTCAATACTATCAAATAAAACAAAAGGAAAAAAATATGACAGCAATTAGATTAACTAGAATGGGAAGAAACAAAAAACCATTTTACAGAATC
>JALRJW010000230.1 GCA_023268955.1 Aliarcobacter sp.
ACCCGCGTAGGGCGCATCGAGTGGATGGGTTTCGGTGCCGATCACCGGGATCATGGTGATGGCGCCGCGCAAGACGTAAGCCACGCCAATGGTCAGCATCGCTGGAAAGGTTGCACCTCCAGAAAAAAGATCTTTGGCCATGGGCTTGATTGCTGCGGCTGCATCTTTTGGTCAATTTGCAGTAGTATTGCCTACGATGTGGATGAATAAAGCTTTTGGATGGGAAGTTAGCCTAATAGTTTTATCTATAATAACACTATTGCTTTTATTATTATTACCTCTGTTAAATAATACAAATGAAAAAAATAATAAAAAAAACAGTTTTGCAATTGAACTGCAAAGTACCCTAATATTCTCACTTAAAGAGCGTAATTATATTTTGTTAATAATGGGATTTTTTGTGTGTGGTTTTCACGTTACATTTATAGCCTTGCATCTACCAACAGATTTGATGTCTAAAGGTATATCAGCTGAAGTTGCTGGTGGTGAAGTTGTAATTGAAAAAGATAGAAATAACCCTGAATTTTATGGATGGGATAATGAGTTTTCATTTCATAAAGCATATATAAATGAGTTTGAAGCTTCAAAATATGTAGTATCAAATGGTGAGTATTTAGAGTTTGTAAAAGAGGGTGGTTATGAAAATGCTAATTTCTTCAGTGATGAAGGTAAAAGTTGGTTAGCATATACTAAAGCAAAACATCCAAGATTTTGGATAGTTGAGGGTGATAAGTACTATTTAAGAGAGGTTAATAGAATTATTTCTTTGCCTTTAAATTATCCTGTTGATGTGAATTTTTATGAAGCAGAAGCTTTTTGTAAATATAAATCTAGCAAATTAGGATATGAAGTAAGACTTCCAAGTGAAGATGAGTATTACAGACTTTATGATTATGTTGATGCTTCAAAATATGATGCAAATATTGGCTTAAAACAGTTTAATCAATGCTCTGTTGATAAGTATGAATTTAATGGTTTTTATGATGTAGTTGGAAATGTTTGGCAATGGAGTTTAACACCAACTTATCCATTTGATAACTTTGAAACTCATCCTATTTATGATGATTTTACAACTCCAACATTTGATGATAGACATGCTTTATTTAAAGGTGGAGCATTTGTAAGTTTAGGAAATGAGACTCTAAGGGAAGCTAGATATGCCTTTAGAAAACATTTCTATCAACATGCAGGATTTAGATATGTTAAATCTAGTAATGAATATAAAACAAAACTAAATGACAATGTTTATGAAACAGATGAATTAATCTCTCAATATTGTGAATTCCATTATGGAAAAGAGAATTTTGGGGTTAAGAATTTTTGTGTAAATTCAGTTGAAACATTAAGTGAATATTTAAAAGATATAAATACAAACAAAGCCCTTGATTTAGGTTGTTCTGTTGGTAGAAGTACATTTGAGTTAGCTAAAACTTTTGATGAAGTTATGGGTATTGATTTTTCTGCTAATTTTATTAATGTTGGAGTTAAACTTAAAAAGTATGACTCTTTGATTTTTAAAGAAAAAGTTGAAGGTGAGATTTTTAGAGATAATAAAATATCACTAAAAGATTTTGGCTGTGATGAAATCAAAGATAAAGTTACATTTATGCAAGGTGATGCTTGTAATTTAAAAGATATTTACACGGGATATGATTTGATTTTCTGTTCAAACCTAATAGATAGATTATATTCACCTCAAAAATTCTTAGAAGATATTCCAACTAGACTAAATGACAATGGTCTTTTAGTGCTTTTAAGTCCATATACTTGGCTTGAAGAGTACACGCCAAAACAAAACTGGCTTGGTGGATATATCAAAGATAATAAAGAAGTTAGAACTTTTGATACTTTAAAGAAAAAACTTGTTGGATTTGAATTACTTGGTGAGCATGATGTTCCTTTTGTTATTAAAGAAACAGCTAGAAAACATCAACATACAATTTCACATATGACTATTTGGAAGAAGAAAGCCTAATTTAATTAGGCTTTTTCTTCTAAAATAGTGAACTTATTTGAACTACTAATAAAACTACGTTTACTATTGTTCCAATAATTGGAATAATAATTGGAAAATCTTTTTTAGACTCATAATTTTCATTTGATTTTTTTATTTTTATAAGGGAAATATTCATCAGTGTAAAGATTATAAATATAAAAAAGCTAGTTAAACTTGCTAGGGTAACAATTGGAAGCCACAAGGCAAATATTAAAACTAAAACAGAAGCAACAATAGTTGCAAAAACAGGTGTAGAAGTTTTTTTATTTACCCTTGCAAAGATTTTTGGTAGTAAATCATTATTCGCCATTCCATAAAATAGTCTTGATAGCATGATTATTTGAATTAATGCACCATTTACAACAGCAAATGCTCCAATTGTTGCTAATAAAACAGGTTCATTTGATGTAAGTGTTTTATAAACATCTGCAAGTGGAGCATCTGATTTTGCTAATATATTTGGCTCTATAGCAATAATTGAAATTAATGCAACTAAAAAATACAATAAAGTTGATACAAAAAGAGATATTATTATTGCTCTTGGTAAAGTATAGCTAGGATTTTTAACTTCTTCAGCTACATTAACTATATCTTCAAAACCTATAAAAGCATAAAAAGCTAAAAATGCTCCAAGGGTAATTACATAGAAAGAATTTACTTCAAAAGATGGAATAAATTTATTATAATCTACACTTGAAAACTCAATATTACTTAATCCATAATATACAATAATCAAAAGTCCAAACACTTCTATGATTGTAAATAAAGCTGCAATTTTAACTGATTTTGCTATTCCAATAATAGCTGTAAAACATAAAATAGTTATCAAAAATATTGATAATAACCAACTAGGAAGATTTATAAAAGTTGAAATATATCCATTAAAACCATTTACAATAGTT
>JALRJW010000184.1 GCA_023268955.1 Aliarcobacter sp.
CAAGTTCGTAATGTGATTTGGGTTTAAAATCAAATTCAGGAACTTTACCTGCTTTTAAAACTTCCACATTGTCATTTTCATCTTTTCCATTTGGAACATCCTGATGAGGTATATTTGGTATACTTGATAGAATATTATCTAATTCGGTTTTAGTATTTTTTTGCTGCTCAGTAATCATTTCTAATTCTGTAGATATTTCTTTAGATTTTTTACTCAAGAACATATGGATGTTCTTAAAGATGGTGGAGTAAATAGATTAAGTTTTGGGGTTCAAGACTTAGATGAAAAAGTTCAAAAAACTATTCATAGAATTCAACCCTTTGAATTAACTCAAAATGTAATTAAAATAGCTAGAAACGCTGGAATTAAATCAATAAATACAGACCTTATTTATGGTTTACCATTCCAAACTAGAGAATCTTTTAAAAAGACTTTAGAAAAAATGCTAACACTTGATACAGATAGATTTGCTGTGTTTAATTATGCCCATGTTCCGTGGCTTATGAAAACTATGAGAAAGTTTGATGAAAACACTTTCCCACAACCTGAAGAAAAATTAAATATGTTAAAAGATACTATTGATTTCTTTACATCAAATGGTTATAAAATGGTTGGTATGGACCACTTTGCTAAACCTGAGGATGAACTATTTAAAGCAATTTTAAAAGGTGAACTTCATAGAAACTTCCAAGGTTATACAACCAAAGGAGGAGCTGATTTAATAGGAATTGGTCTTACTTCTATTGGAAATGGAGTTGATTATTATGCTCAAAACTTTAAAGATTTAGAAGCATGGGAAAATGCTATTGATAATGGTGATTTACCTGTATTTAAGGGCTATAAATTAAGTGACGATGACCAATTAAGACAATTTGTTATTATGGAACTTATGAGTAATTTCTCTTTAAATATCACAAGAGTTGAAAAACAATTCAATGTAAACTTTAAAGAGTATTTTGCCGATGCACTTGAAGCTTTAAAAGAGTTCGAGCAAGCAGATTTACTAACAATCACTGATGAAAAGATTGAAGCATCACAAACAGGATCGATGCTTATTAGAAATATTTGTATGCCATTTGATGCATATTTAAATAAAATTCCTGAAGAAAAAAGAAGATTTTCAAAGACTATTTAGTCTTTGAACTCTTCTTCGCTTTCCTTATAACCTACTTCTAACCAATTTTTTAGTATATTTCAACATTATTTAACAAATTTTAAAAGGTTTTATAGTGTCAATAAATAATACAAAATTTGACTATACAAAGATAAGTGATGACTGCGTAAAATGTGGTAAATGTAAACCAGTATGTACAATTTTTAATATCAATCAAGATGAAGCAACTTCTCCAAGGGGTTTTATTGATTTATTAGGTGCATATAAAAGAGATGAACTAGAATTAGATAAAACAGCTAAAGATATTTTTGAATCATGTTTTTTATGTACTAACTGTGTTGAAGTTTGTCCTAATGACTTGCCAACAGATATGATTATTGAGCAAGTTAGATCAGATATTGCAAAAAAATATGGTATCGCTTGGTATAAAAGAATGTTTTTCTGGCTTTTAAAACATAGAAAAACTATGGATTTACTTTCAAAACTAGGTTGGATGTTCCAAACTTGTGCTTTAAAACTTGATAATGAAAAACAATCAGCAAGACCTAGATTTTCTTTACCAATTGTAAAAAAAGATAGAGTTTTACCATTTGCTGATTCAGTAAGTTTTTTAAACAAATATCCACAAAATATTCCTGCTAAAAACAAAGTTGAAGTTGCAGACAAAAAAAATAAAGTAGCTATTTTTATTGGATGTATGAGTAACTACACTTATACAAATACAGGTGATAGTTTAGTAAAAATCTTAAAAAAGCTAGATTTAGATATTTTTATTCCTAAAAAACAATTATGTTGTGGGGCACCTGCTTATTTTACAGGAGCTTTTGATACAGTAGATTATTTAGCAAAAACAAACATTGAGTATTTTGAGTCATGGATTGATGATGTAGATGCTGTTTTAATTCCAGAAGCTACTTGTTCTGCTATGATTAATCAAGATTGGGAGCATTATTTCCATGACCAACCTGAATGGAAAGCAAGAGCAGCAAAACTATCTAAGAAAATATTCTTAGCAACTAAATGGTTAGAGAATAATACACAACTAAAAGATATGCTAGCAACATCTGGTAAAAAAATGAATGATGTTGTAACTTACCACGACCCATGTCACGCTAAAAAAATGCAAGGGGTATGGAAAGAACCAAGAAATCTTTTATCACAAAATTATGTTATGACTGAAATGAGTGATTCAAATAGATGTTGTGGATTTGGTGGAGTTACTATGCAAACAGAGAAATTTGAGTTTGCAAAAGCAGCAGGTGCACCAAAAGCTGCAATGATTAGAGATACAAAAGCTCAAATTGTAAGTGCTGAGTGTAGTGCTTGTAGAATGCAAATTACTAACTCACTTGACACAGCTGGAGTTGATGTTAAATTTAAAAACCCTATTGAGCTTATAGCTGAAGCTTTAGAAGATTAAGATAGTTATGGAATATTGGCAAAACATTTACACTCATTTTGACCCTGTAGCTTTTAACTTAGGCTCAATTGCCGTGCATTGGTACGGTATTATGTATGCCTTAGCTTTGATTTCAGCAATTATTATTGCAAAATGGTTCATTAAAAAAGATAAACTAAATATTGATGAAAAACTTTTTGATTCATATATTTTATGGGCTGAAATTGGAGTAATTCTTGGAGCTAGATTGGGTTATGTACTATTTTATGATTCTCATACTATGTATTATTTAACTCATCCATGGCAAATATTTAATCCATTTATAAATGGTGTTTATGCTGGAATTTCTGGTATGAGTTATCATGGAGCTTTAATTGGTTTTGTAATTGCTTCATACCTATTTTGCAGAAAACACAAAATATCTTTTTGGTTTTTAGCAGATATTTCTGTTTTAGGAATTAGTGCTGCTTATGTATTTGGAAGAATTGGTAATTTCTTTAATCAAGAACTAATAGGAAGAGCTACAGATGTTCCTTGGGGAATATATGTAGGAAATACTTTAAGACACCCTTCACAGCTTTATGAAGCATTTTTAGAGGGTATTGTAGTATTTGCAATACTTGTTTACTTTAGAAAAAGAAAAACATTTGATGGTCAATTAGCACTTTTATATGGTTTTTTATATTCAGTAGCAAGAATAATTGCAGAAATATTTAGACAACCAGATATTCAATTAGGATTTATTTATAGCAACTGGTTAACAATGGGTATGTTAATTTCAGGGATTATTGCAATTGTTTGTATAGGATTGTATTTTTTAATAGAGAAAAAAGAGAAAAAACAATAAAACTAATTATTGTTTTTATCTTCTGAAAAGCCACTTTCAGCAGCTAATTCATCAATCTTATTTTTTAAAAGATCTATTCGCCAACCATGTCTATTCGCAAAATTTTCAATCTCTTCTTCTCTTTGTTCAGGATTACAAAACACATATATTCTTTTTAAAAATGGTTTTGGAACTTGAATTGCTATTAATTGAAAATAATTCTCTTTGCAGTTTCGTGAACAAAAAGCTTTACTCATAGCAATTTTTTTCTTGCAGAACGGGCAGTGCGACATATCTTTTACCTTTTTTTGTATATTAATTTGTATGACTTTGCATTTGCAATGTCTTGGAGAAACTTTGGATCTATATCATGCAAAGCAATTATTTCAATTTCTTTGCCTTCAAAATACCAGCCTTTACCTGTATCTTTAATTTCTCCATTATCAAAAAGTTCTACTAATTCTTCTTTAGTCAGAATTAACTCATCAAAGTTTTTATTTATCATATTTTTTTCTACTTTGAATATTTAACCTTTTGTATTATTTGTGCTTATGGTTATCAATTGTATAACCTTTATTTGAATGATTTTTGATAATATCATAATAAGTTTTTTGTCTAATTTTATTTACAATATTTCTCATTGTATAAATAGACATCTCTTTACCTTTCCAAACAACATCTTTAATTGTATCATAATCAATAATTTCATCTTTTTTATCAATTAAAAGTTTTAAAAGACCTTTTTCAAGTCTAGTAAAGTCAATTACATCACCATTTGATTTGAAAAAATTATCTCTATATTCATCAAAATAAATTCCATCTTGGAATTCAATTTTATCACCTCTTTTAGTTTGATTTAAACACATAATTATAGACAATCTAATATCTTCTAATCTTAGAGGTTTTGATAAGAAAGTATAAGCACTACTATTAACCGCAGTTACTATAGCTTCATTAGTTCCTTCATTTGAAACGATGATTTTAGGAAGTGTTGGTGCTAATTTGCTAAATTCTGAACATAATTCTGAAAATGAAATATCTTCAATATTAGTATCGATAATAGCCATATCAAAACTTTGATTTGTAATTTTCAAAAATGCATCTTCTGCATTATTTACTAAAACAATCTCCTTAAAATAATCATTTAAATCATTTTCAAAACTATATTTTACTTCTACATCACTACTAATAACGATGATTTTTGCATTATTAAGTTTTCTAATATTTCTAACTGTTTTTACCATTTCATCTCTTTTATTATTTTTTTTCGAATAATAACAAAAAAATAAGTTTTTGTCAAAGATTAATAAGAAAATAACAAAATTTTAGATTATTTAAGCTCTTGCCAAGACTTTCCAACGCAACAACTTACCTTTAATGGCACTCTTAACTTATAAATATTTTCCATAATTTCGATTATATTGTTAGTAATTTCATCAATCTTTTCATTTTTTACTTCAAAAATAAGTTCATCATGAATTTGTAATAACATTTTAATATCGTTATTATTTCTATATTTTTCATAAATTTTTATCATTGATAATTTTATTAAATCAGCTGCACTTCCTTGAAATAAAGTGTTTACAGATTCTCTTAGGTAAGCCGCTTTTTGCATTCCATTTGCGCTATCAAAATCAAATAACCTTTTTCTTCCAATTAAAGTTTTTACAAATCCTTTTTCAAAAGCACTATCTTCTATTGATTTTAAATACTCTTTTACATTTCCAAAAGCTTTAAAGTATGAATCAATGTATGTTTTTGCTTCTTTTGGAGGAATTCCTAAAGTATCCCCTAACTTTTTACTTCCCATTCCATACAATAATCCAAAGTTTATTGATTTTGCAATATTTCTATTCTCTTTTGCTTTTTCTTCACCAAAAATTTCAACAGCTGTTCTTGAGTGAATATCTTCGTTGTTGTTAAATGCTTCAAGTAAAGCTTTATCTTCACTAAAATGAGCAAGAAGTCTAAGTTCAATTTGAGAATAATCAATTCCAACTAAACTATAGCCATCTTTTGGAATAAACGCACTTCTAATTTGATTTCCAATTTCACTTCTAACAGGAATATTTTGTAAATTAGGATTTTTTGAACTTAATCTTCCAGTTGCTGTTCCATTTTGTAAAAATGAAGTATAGATTCTACTATTTTGTTCTTTTTTTGCTAATTCTAAAAGAGGCTCTATGTATGTTGATTGAAGTTTAAACAACTCTCTATAATTCAAAAGCAATGGAATCACTTCATGGTCATTATAAAGTTTATTTAATACAACTTCATTTGTACTCCACCCTGTTTTTGTTTTTTTAGAACCTTGCAATCCTAGTCTTTCAAACAAAATTTCACCCAATTGTTTTGGTGAATTAATATTAAAATCAACTCCAACTTTTTCATGAATTTGTTCTGTTAAATTTTTTACATTTAATGCATTTGAAACTTTTAGCTCTTCTAAAACTTTTGTATCAACTTTAATACCATTTTCTTCCATATTAGAAATTACATAAATAAAATCAAACTCATACTTAAATGCTAAATCTAAGAGTTCTTGATTTTCACTATTTTTGAACTCTTCTAAAAGTTTATTAAATATTTTTAGAGTCATCATCGCATCTTCAGCAGCATAATCACAGGCCAAAGTTATCTCTACATTTGAGAAATTTTCATCTTTTTTAACTGTATCTTTATAAGCAATCATTTTATGGTCAAAATATTTATCAGCCAAAAAGTCAAGTCCTACTTTTGAACTTGTATCTAACATCCAAGCCATAATCATAGTATCAGCATAAACTTTTAATTCCAAATCAAAGTTATATTTAACTATTTGATAATCATATTTAAAGTTTTGAAGCACTAATTTATGTTCATTTAAAATCTCAATAGCTCTTTTAGCATCATTTTTTGAAATTTGATTTCCAACACCTAAATAATTGTGAGCAATTGGTACATAATAGGCTTTATTTTGGTCATAACAAAATGAAAAACCTACTATTTGCGCATTTTTTGTATCTAAATCTGTTGTTTCCGTATCAAAAGCAACTATTGAATTTCTAGGCATAAAATTTAGAACTTTAAATAGTTTATTTTCATCATCTAAAAGTTCATATGAACATTTTATCTCTTCTTTTGTTTTTACTTCAGGGACTACTGTTTTATAATTTAAACCTTGAGAATTAACTTTTTCTAGAACTCTATTTAATCCTAAATCTATAAGTTTATCAGCAATTTTTAAAATTGGATTTTCATTTGGCAATGTAAATTCATCTAAATTATCTATGCAATGACAATCGATAGCTAATGTTACAAGTTGTTTTGACACATAAGCCATCTCTTTATTTTCAAGAAGCAACGTTTGCCATCTTTTTTTCTCAATATTTTCAATATTTTCATAGATTTTATCAAGGGTTCCAAACTGTTCTATTAAAGCTTGAGCTGTTTTAGCCCCTACTCCTTTTACACCTGGAACATTATCAGCACTATCCCCAAGTAAAGATTGATAATCTGTAAATTGAGAAGGATGAACTCCATACTTATCAAAACATTTAGTTTCGTTTATTACATCTTTTTTAATTGGATCAAATAAATATACTTTATCATCATCTATCAACTGATAAAGATCTTTATCGTGAGACACAATTCTAACTTCTAAATCTTTTTGTTTTGCATCATGGGCAATTGAAGCAATTATATCATCGGCTTCATATCCATTTTTAAGAGCTGTTTTAAAACCCATCTCTTCAACCCATGAAATAGCAATAGGAAGTTGTTTTAATAAATCTTCAGGAACATCAGGTCTATGAGATTTATATTGTTCATAAATATCACTTCTAAATGTTTTTCCTTTTGCATCAAGGGCAAAGACAATGTAATCTGTTTGAAAATCTTTTCCAATATTAGAAATAAAGTTCATAAATCCTGTTAAAAGTCCAGTTGGAAAACCATCTTTTGATTTTAGTGGAGGTAAAGCGTAGTAACTTCTAAATAAAAATCCAAATGTATCGATAATTGTAATAGTTTTTTTCATAAATAGTCTCTTTATTGTGCATAATTTAAAGTTTATATACTATAATAAATGTTCTAAAAATAAGGTTTCATTAGTAAAGGTTAGAAATGATTATAATTCCTGCAAGATTAAATTCAAGTAGATTCGAAAATAAAATTTTAGTTGATATTATGGGTTTACCGATGGTTATTAGAACAGCTAAACAAGTTAGTTCTTTAGACAAAGTTGTAATAGCAACGGATTCACAAAAAGTTATAGATTTAGTAAAATCACATGGTTTTGAAGCTGTTTTAACTTCAAGTGAACATCAAAGTGGCACGGATAGAATCAATGAAGCTGCTCAAAAATTAAATATAAGTGATGATGAAATCATTGTAAATGTTCAAGCTGATGAACCTTTTATTGAAACTGAAGTTGTAAAAGCTGTGTTTAACAGAGTTCAAAAAGTTATTGATAACAATGAAGATATTATGATTACTTCTTGCTTTAAGAAAATTAGTTCAGAATTAGCTGATGATCCAAATCATGTAAAAGTTATTACAGATGAGCATAGCAATGCTATATATTTTTCAAGAGCAAAAATTCCATATCATAGAGACCATTATGATAATTCAAGTTACAAAGGTCACTTAGGAATTTATGGTTTTACTAAAAAAAGTTTGCAAGAATTTTGTTCTTTAAACCCATCAAAATTAGAAAGTGTTGAAAAATTAGAACAATTAAGAGCAATCGATAATGGTCAAAAAATAGCTATGGTTGAAGTAGAGTCTAAATCTTTTGGTATTGATACTCAAGAAGACTTAAATAATGCCCTTAGAATATTTAATATTTAATGTACTATAATCTCCCAAAAAAGTTAAGACAATAATAATATGAATAAAGAAATCATAAAAGATTTAAATTTTTTATTTGTTGAAGATGAAAGTTCTATTCAAGAATTTACTGTAAAATTTTTACAGAAATTAGTTAATAAAGTCTTTTTAGCTTCTAATGGATTAGAAGGCTACAAAACATATCTTGAGCATCAAAATGAAATTGATATTATTATAACAGATATCCATATGCCACAAATGAATGGTTTGGATATGTTAGAAAAAATAAGAGAAATCAATAAAAATATTCCTTTTATAATTACTACAGCTTATAACGAAACTAACTTTTTAAAAAAATCTGTTGAATTAAGTGTATCTTCGTATGTATTAAAGCCTATTGATCTTGAACAATTGATCAATAGTTTAATTAAAACAGCTGAGCCAATTGTTTTAAAAAGACAATTAGATGAAGCTCATAAAATCTCAAATAAAAATGAAGAATATAAAAGATTAAAGTCAATTTTTAATTCTCAAGAAAATATCATTGCAATTATAAAAGATAATCAAATTATTGAAGCAAACAAAAAATTTTATGATTTTTTTAAGATAAAAAAATTAGAAGAATTCGATAACAATCATATATTCGATTATTTCATTGAAGAGCCTGGATTGATTTCTAAATTAAATATTCAAAATAGTGAATGTTGGGCTGAATTCATTAAGCAATTACCTGAAATTGATAGAATAGTAAAAATCAAAAATAATCAGAATATTCTAAAAACTTTTACACTAAATATTGAAATATATTATGAAGAAGAAAATAGTTATATTATGACTTTTACAGATGTTACTTCATTGAAAGAGAAAGTTAATTTACTTGAATATCAAGCTACACATGATGCTTTAACGGGAACATATAATAGAAATAAATTTAATGAAGTTTTCCAAAAAGAGATTAGAAGAAACAAAAGATACCAACATGATTTATCTATAATAATTTTAGATATTGATCATTTTAAAACTATAAATGATAACTATGGGCATCAAATCGGTGATGAAGTTTTAAAAGCATTACCTCAAATATTACGTACTTGTATAAGAGAGCATGATATTTTAGCAAGATGGGGTGGAGAAGAGTTTATGATCTTGTTACCTGAAACAAATATAGAAAATGCCTTTAAAGTTGCAGAGAAAATAAGGGTTAAAATAGAAAACCAGAAATTTACAAAAAGATATCTTAATTTAACTTCAAGTTTTGGAGTTTCATCATTAAAAGAAGATGACACACCTGAAAACTTAATTCACAGAGCGGATAATGCTTTGTATAAATCTAAACACTCAGGTAGAAATTTAGTTTCAATAATTCAATAAATGAATTCTTAGAAACTAAAATTTTCTCCTAAATAGTGTTCTCTAACTCTATCATCATTTTTAATTTCATCACTAGTTCCACTTGCTAATAAAGTCCCAGCTTTCATTACATAAGCTCTATCACATATTTCTAAAGTCTCTCTAACATTGTGATCTGTGATTAAAACACCTATATTAATTTTTGTTAACTGATCAATAATTTCTTGAATATCTTTAACAGCAATTGGATCAACTCCAGCAAAAGGTTCATCAAGCAATAAAAATTTAGGATGTGAAACCAAAGCTCTTGCAATTTCAGTTCTTCTTCGCTCACCACCTGATAAAGAAATACCCTTTCTTTGTCTAATTGGTTCAATATTAAATAATTCAAGTAACTCTTCAACTCTTTTGTGTTGTTCTTCTTTATCATTTGTTACAATTTGAGCTGCAAGCATTAGATTATCTTCAACTGATAAATCTTTGAAAATACATGATTCTTGTGGTAAATAACCTATACCTTTAAATGCTCTTTGATGAAGTGGTAAAGCTGTAATATCTTTATCATCAAAATAAACCGAACCACTTGTAGGTTTAACTAAACCACAAACTGTATAAAATGTAGTAGTTTTACCAGCACCATTTGGTCCTAATAATCCAACAATTTCACCTGAATTAACTTCTAATGAAATTCCATGCAAAATCTGAGTTTTTTTAATGCTTTTTTTAATATCTTTAATTTCAAGTTTATGCTTCAATTGTATACTGCCTTTTATCATCTTTTTTCATAATATTTATTACCATAACTTCAAAACCGTAATCATTTAAAATTGATTGAAGTTTTTCATCACCCCACTCTACAAAATGAATTCCGTCTTTTTCAAACTCTTCAAGCATTCCTAAAGCTATGAACTCTTCTAAAGTTTTATTGTAAACATCGTAATGAAAAATTCTTTCACCATAAATAGATTGCAAGGAAAAAGTTGGTGAAGTAACATTATCTTCAATTCCAAAAGTTCTAACAATATTCTTAACAAGAGTAGTTTTACCACTTGCTAAATCACCCCTTAAAATCACAACAATATTTTTAGATTTTAGAAATTCAACTAAATCATTTGCTAATGTTTGAACTTTATCAAGCTCTAATAAATACTCTTTTTGCAAATCAAAACCTATTGAGCTAATTCTTGACTAGCTTTGATTATCTCATCTAGTTTTTCTTTTGTTTTACCTGTTAGTATAGCTTTTCTAGCCATATCAACACCCTCTTTTATAGAATCAACTTTTCCATCTATATATAAAGCTGCTCCTGCGTTTATTAAAACAATATCAACTTTAGCACCAATTAGTTTATTTTCTAAAATATCTTTAGTTATTTTTGCATTAAACTTAGCATCTCCACCAACGATATCCTCTTTTTGATAAATTCCTAAGCCAAGTTCAACTGGATTAATTTCAAACTCTTTTATCTCTCCATCTATTAAAGTAGCTGCATGAGTTATATCACTAATTGAAATTTCATCCATTCCATCTTCAGAACTAACTACCATAGCTCTTTTTGCACCTAATAATTTTAAAGCTTCAATTATCTTATTAATGTATTCTTTTGAAAATACACCAATCAATTG
>JALRJW010000308.1 GCA_023268955.1 Aliarcobacter sp.
GCCATACTAGTAGCTATTTTTCTACTTCTTTTGTATTCCATAGCTTTTTCAGCACTATTTTCCATAATGTATTTATAAATAATATCAAAATCTTCTTTTGGCAAACTTGCATCACTGCCAAAGTGATTATCTAAATTACCCATAACAATTTCCCAAGATTTAGAAGTTAAAAGTCCTGGTTGATAACCAAAATGGCAAGCTGAACACTCATTTTGATAAAGGTCATTGTTAACTGGTTTTACACCACTTTTAGAAAAAAATCCGTAATCATCGCTTGCAAAATTTAAACTAAATAATGTCATTAAAATTAAAATATATTTCATTTCTTACTCCTTGTTAGTGATATATGTTATTACATCACCCTTTTCTAAAGAGCTACCTTCTTTTTTATAAACATCGATAAAATTTCTTTTTAACCACTTATCAATCTGTTTTTTACTTGTAAACCTTTCTTTATTTACTTTTGGTGAAAGGGGTTTAATAACTTTACCCGTGAAAAAGTTTTTGTGACTTTCATTTAAATTAATGCCATGACATGAGGTGCAAGAAATCTCTTTACCTTTTTTGCCTATGTGAGAAGAAGTAAAGATTTCTTCACCTCTTTTGTAGTCAAAGCCTTTGAAATTTTTTTCTTCTTTTAAAACTTTTTTTTCTAAATTATTTAAATATTCATCTAATACAGTTGAAAAACTAAGTGTTGTTATTGATAGTAAAATTAATATAATTTTCATATTTACTCCTAAAATTCTAATAATCAAATTATAAAATCTTAGTTTCAATATTTAGTGTAAACTCTCTTTACAATTTCTTTACAATTATAAAATCTTTTCTTTATTCCTTAATTGATTTTAGAAAATCAATTTAAAAGTTGAACCTTCATTGTCTTTGCTTAAAACATCAATTTTTCCATTATGAAGTTTAACAATTTTATTAGATATTGCTAATCCAAGACCTGTTCCACCACTCTCTTTGTTTCTACTTTTATCTGTTCTATAAAATTTATCAAATATTTTATGTAATTCAGTTTCATTTATTCCTATCCCAAAATCTTGAATTTCAATAATCTTTTTACCATTTTGAGTGTAATTTTTTATAAGAACTTTTGAGTTATCGTGACTGAAAGAAATAGCATTTTTAATTATATTTTTTAGAGCAATTTTTAATAAATTTGCTTCCCCTTTTATTTGCATAGGCTCTTTTATTTCACATTCAAGTGATATATTTTTGCTACTTGCGAAAGTTTTTAACTCTTTTATTGAATTAGTTGTAATTTCATCTATATAAATATCATTTTTACAATTATCATCAAACTTATTTTTTGCTAAAAAAAGTAAATCATTTATTGTTTCTTGTATAATAATTATCTCTTCTAAGCAAGTGTTTAAAGTCTCTTTATATTCAGCACTTTTTCTATCTTTTCTTAGGGCAATTTCTATTTCACCTCTAATTATTGTAAGGGGTGTTTTAAGTTCATGGGATGCATCTGAAGAGAATTGACTAATT
>JALRJW010000311.1 GCA_023268955.1 Aliarcobacter sp.
AGAAAGTGTTAGGGGTCAAGATGTATTTATTGTTCAACCAACATGTGCTCCTGCAAATGATAATTTAATGGAATTATTAATCATGGTTGATGCTTTAAAAAGATCAAGTGCAAAATCAATTTCTGCAGTAATCCCATATTACGGATATGCAAGACAAGATAGAAAAGCAGCACCTAGAGTTCCTATTACTGCAAAATTAGTAGCTGATTTATTAGAAGCGGCTGGAATTTCAAGAGTTGTTACTATTGATTTACATGCTGCACAAATTCAAGGTTTCTTCAATATTCCTGCAGATAACCTATTTGGTTCAATTTTATTTGTTAACTATATTAAATCTAAAGGTTTAAAAAATCCTATTATCGCAAGTCCTGATATTGGTGGAGTAGCAAGAGCTAGATCATATGCTGAAAAATTAGGTTACGATTTAGTAATCGTAGATAAAAAAAGAGAAAAAGCTAATGTATCTGAAGTTATGAACATTATTGGAGATGTTAAAGGTAAAGATGTAATCTTAGTTGATGATATGGTAGATACAGCAGGAACTTTAGTAAAAGCTGCTGAAGTTTTAAAGAAAAAAGGTGCTAATTCTGTTATGGCATGCTGTACTCACGGTGTATTAAGTGGACCTGCTTATGAAAGAGTTGAAAAAGGTGAACTTGATGAATTAGTAATTTCAGACACTATTCCAACTAAAAATAACTCTAAAAAAATAACTGTTTTAAGTGCAGCAAATATGATTGCCGAAACTATTAGAAGAATTCATAATAAAGAATCGGTAAACTCAATCTTTTTATCATAAAAATTTAAATATTAACATAAGACTTACCTATTTTTAGATATAATCGCGAATATTTATATCTAAAATAGGAATAAGTTTTGCAAAAAAATATTAGAAACTTTTCAATTATCGCACATATTGACCATGGGAAATCAACACTAGCTGATAGAATTATCCAAGAATGTGGAGCCGTTACAGACAGAGAATTAAAATCTCAAATGATGGACACAATGGATATTGAGCAAGAAAGAGGAATCACTATCAAAGCTCAAAGTGTTAGATTAAAATACAAAAAAGATGGTCAAGAGTATATCTTAAACCTAATTGACACTCCAGGACACGTAGACTTTTCATACGAAGTAAGCCGTTCTTTAGCATCTTCAGAAGGTGCTTTACTTATAGTTGATTCAACACAAGGTGTTGAAGCACAAACTATTGCAAATGTATTTATTGCTTTAGATAATGACTTAGAATTACTTCCTGTTGTAAATAAAATCGATTTACCATCAGCTGATCCTATGAGAGTTTTAGAAGAAACAGAAGAAGCTGTTGGCCTTGATTGTACAGAACATAATCTTGTAAGTGCTAAAACTGGGCTTGGTGTAAAAGAGTTAATTGATTCTATTGTAGATAGAATCCCTGCACCAAATGGTGATGAAAATGCTCCAACAAAAGCGCTTATTTATGACTCTTGGTTTGATAATTATTTAGGAGCACTAGCACTTGTTAGAATATATGATGGAAGCATTAAAAAAGGTCAAATTTTAAAGATGATGAATACTCAAGTTCAGCATCCAGTTCTTGATTTAATGTACCCACACCCAATTAAAAGAGAAAAAACAACTGAAATTAAAACGGGTGAAATTGGTATTGTTGTATTAGGATTAAAAACACTTGATGGAATTTCTGTTGGTGATACTATGACTGATGCGAAAAATCCAACACATGAACCTATTGATGGTTTTGAGCCTGCTAAACCATTCGTTTTTGCAGGTCTTTATCCTATTGAAACAGACAAATTTGAAGATTTAAGGGAGGCATTAACAAAATTACAATTAAATGACTCTTCTATCTCTTTTGAACCTGAAAGTTCTGCAGCGCTAGGAAGTGGATTTAGAACAGGATTCTTAGGAATGCTTCATATGGAAGTTATTAAAGAAAGACTTGAAAGGGAGTTTGATTTAGACTTAATTGCAACAGCTCCAACGGTTGTGTATGAAGTTGAAAAAACTGATGGAGAAATGGTTGTTATTCAAAATCCATCAGAATTACCTGAACCAAATTATATAAAAACAATTTTTGAACCATATGTAAAAGCTACAATATTAGTTCCTGATGAATTTTTAGGAAATGTAATTAAGCTTTTAAATGAAAAAAGAGGAATCCAAATAAAAATGGATTACATAGGAAAAAGAGTTTTACTTGAATATGATATTCCAATGAATGAAATTGTTATGGATTTTTACGATAAATTAAAATCAACAACAAAAGGTTACGCGTCATTTGATTATGAACCAATTGGATTTAGACCAGGTAACTTAAAAAAATTAGACGTTAGAGTTGCTGGAGACATTGTTGATGCCTTATCTATTATTGTTCCTGAAGAAAAAGCTGTTTACAGAGGTAGAGAGTTTATTAAAGCATTAAAAGAGTTGATTCCAAGACAACTTTTTGAAGTTGCTGTTCAAGCTAGTATTGGTACAAATATTATTGCTAGAGAAACTGTAAAATCTATGGGTAAAAATGTTACTGCTAAATGTTATGGTGGGGATATTACTAGAAAAAGAAAACTTTTAGAGAAACAAAAAGCTGGTAAAAAAAGAATGAAAGCAATCGGTAAAGTAAATGTTCCTCAAGAGGCATTTATGGCTGTATTAAAAATCTAATTTTACCTAATTTTATTTAACTCAAAGATAATATATTATATTATCTTTGATGTTTTGTATAACTTGTAAAAATCTATCATTTCAAATAATTTGCAAAAATTGTCAAGAGAATCTTTTAACTCCCTCTTTTCATAAAAGAGAGATTTTACCAAATTTCTATAACTACTCTTTTTATTCACTATCAGAAATCGAAGATTTAATTAGTTCAAAATACTACTTTCATGGTGATAAAATATACAATTTGCTTGCACAAATATCATTCAAAAAATTTGCTCAAAACTTTAATTTTATTGAAACAGTAACTGCAATACCAATTGATGATCATACTCGACATGAATTTTCACAAACAGCAATCCTTACAAAACATCTAAAATCTAACTTTATAAAACCTAAATATAATTGTTTGAAAGCTAGAAATATTATCAAATATGCAGGAAAAGATCTTGAATTTAGACAAAAAAACAAACGAGATTTTAAAGTAACAAATATATCAAATCAAACAACAATTTTATGTGATGATTTAATCACAACTGGTGCTACAATAATAGAAGCTAAAAAGGCTTTAGAAAAAAACAAAAATCAAGTTCTTTTCTCTTTAACCCTAGCTGATGCTAAGTTTTAGTATAATTTTGCCAATTAAAGGCAAGAATTAAAAGGCTAGAAATTGATTGGAATTATTGATTACAATATGGGAAATTTAGCAAGTGTTTACAACGCTTGTCATTTATTGGATGCAAAAGCAACAATTGTTAAAGACCCAAATGATTTAAAAAAATTTGATAGAGTTATTTTACCAGGTGTTGGGGCATATAAAGATGCTATGGAACATTTAAATGAAACTGGTATGAAAGAAGCTATTTATGAGTTTCAAAAAACAGGTAAACCAATGATTGGAATTTGTTTAGGTATGCAACTTTTATTTGAAAGTTCACAAGAGTTCGGTCATAGTGATGGTCTTGGCCTAATTGATGGTGTTGTTGTAAAGTTTGATAAATCAAAAATGAATGGTGAACACAAAATTCCTCATATGGGATGGAATACTATTATAAATAAAGAACATCCTTTATTTGAAGGATTACATAATCCTTATTTATATTTTGTTCATTCATATCATGCAGTAACTAATGAGAAAAATATCATCGGAAAAACAACATATGGTTATGAGTTTGTAAGTGCAGTAAACAAAGAAAATGTTTATGGTTTCCAACCACACCCTGAAAAATCACATGAAAATGGATTAAAAATATTAAATAACTTTATGAAATTGTAATAATCTAACTAAAAGGATTTACAATGAAAACTATAGCAATCACAGGTTCTAGTGGTTTTGTAGGACAAAATTTAATACAATTTTTTGAGAATAAAAACTATGAAGTAATCTCTATAAAAAGGGATTACTTAAAAGATGAAAACAAACTTTTAGAAATCGTTTCAAAAAGTGATGTAATCATAAATTTAGCTTGTGCAAATATCATAAATAGATGGACAGATAGCTAT
>JALRJW010000314.1 GCA_023268955.1 Aliarcobacter sp.
AATTTATGAAAATATCATCTATGAACTTTTAATGGATTTTGCATACGATAATGATGAAATCGTTAACTTCATTTTAAAAGGTCCTTACCAAGATAAAGAGAATGTTTATATTAAAAGTGGACTTATGATTGATAGAAGTTCACAAATAGTATATAAATCAGCTTACAAAGATATCAGTGAATTTGATGCCCTTTTCTTTACAAAAGAGAGTGTTTATTTTGTAGAGATGAGTACATCTAAAAAAACAGCTTCTTTAAATAAGCGTTTAGCCAAGAAGCATGCACTCTTAAAGATGATTTTTCCAAGTTTAGAAATAAAATGTCTAGTAGTGGTTACAAAAGGTTCAGTTGGACTTAAAAATTTCCCTGATTATACTACTGTTTGGGTAACTGAAGAGTTTAATGATGATAATTTAATTAATGAAATTATTCATCTAAAGAAAAGAAAGAAAAATCAAGTATATTTAGAACCAAATAAACACAAAAAATTTAATGAAGCTTGCACTGTAAGATATAAAAAATTCCAATATTTCCCAACTTTAGAGTGGATACTAAATAAATCAAGATCAAATCCTAAATTTATAGTTGATTTAAAGTTTTTTTCTTCAAAGAAATTAGAACTTTATTTTGATATTTACACAAAACTTTATATAGGATATATTTCAAAAGATGATTTTATAAAACTTTGGAATGATTTTCCTTATGATGTGAAAAGTGACAGAATTATTGTTACAATTGAAAAAGTAAATCAAACTGAGCTTGATTTAGTTTACTATGTAAAAGAAAATAATGGAAAACTAAAAAGAGTGAGACTAGGAGATGAAGTTTCTATTAAAGAAAAAGAGTTAGATGGTTTTACAAATGCTGAAGTAAGATTTTTTATGAATGTTTTGGAAGAAAAACATAAACTTTATGCAAATAATATAAATTTTATTAAAGATAAAATCTATTTAATCAGATAATAAAAGACTTCAAATGGATAACTTAGAAAAAAATCTAGTTCTTAAAGAAAAAAGCCAAACAGAGAAAATTTATAGAACAAATTTTCAAACAGCATTTTATTTCTTAGCTTTTATGTTTTTGGTTGTTTACTCTTTATCTAACTTAAGTAATATACTAGCACCTGTGGCAGTTGCAATTTTAATTTGGTTTTTAATAAATGCTTTTGCAAATGCATTAAAAAAGTTACCTTTTTTTGATTCAAATATTGGACATGCAATAACTATACCTATTTCAGTTATTTTCATTTTTTTATTCATTATAGTTGCTGGAAATTTCATAGCTTCTTCTTTAGTAGATTTAAGTGCTGTAATAGTTCAGTTTGACGCAAAATTTAATATGATTGTTGAAAAGCTTACTACTTTAACAGGTTTAGATATACCTAAAAATATTGAGAAATTCCTAGAGCAATTTAGTGTAGCAAACTTACTAAATAATGTTTTAGGTGCCTTTACTTCAGTTCTTTCAAATGGAATTCAAATAATGCTTTATGTGTTGTTTTTATTAATTGACCAAAGATTTTTTAATTCAAAACTAAATGCTCTTTTTAGTAATTATGAAACAAGATTAAAAGCTAGAGAAGTACTACACAAGATTTCACTTACTATTAGTTCATATATTTCTATAACTACTGTTGTATCTTTAATTACAGGTTTATTGACATATATTATATGCGAATTTTTAGGCCTACAAGGAGCTGTTTTATGGGGATTTATAGCTTTTATATTTAATTTTATTCCTACTATTGGAAGTATAATTGCAGTTTTATTTCCTGTTTTGTTTTCGGTTATTCAATTTGATAATATTACAGATGTTTTAATACTTCTGTCATGTTTGGCTGCAATTCAATTTTTAATTGGAAATATAATCTATCCTCGATTAATGGGAAGTAAACTAAATATTTCTCAATTTGTAGTTATCTTTTCCCTAGTGATTTGGGGTGCTATGTGGGGAACTATTGGTATGTTTTTATCTATTCCTTTAATGATGATTATACTTATAATTTTATCTCAATTTGAAAATACAAAAAGTATTGCCATTTTAATAAGCTCAAATGGTAAAATTTAAATTATTATACTAATATAATTAAAATTGATACATTTATAACATTAAATTCTGATACAATTTATAGAATTAAATGAAATAAGGTATGAATTGAATTATAAATATAGAATTTTACTACTAGAAGATAACGAACTTGCACTAGACAAATTAAGCAGACAACTGGAACTATTAATTGATTGCAAGATTGATAAAGTAACAAATGGAAAAAGTGCTATTGATAAATTTAACAATAATCATTACGATCTGATTATTGCAGATATATTTGTTCCTATCCTAAGTGGTTTAGACTTTATTTATGAAATTAGAAAATACAATAAAAAAATACCTATAATAGTTACTACAGCTTGTACAGATAAGACATTTAGAGAAAAATCAGAAAAATTAAATGTTAATGAATTTATGATTAAACCAATTTTTATAAAAGAAATTCTTATTAAAATAAAAAAATTAATTTAGTTTTTTACTATTGTTATATAATTTATATAATAAATTTTCAATAAATTTGTTTTTTCTTCCCTTTAAAAAAAGTTTTTGAAGTTATTTTATGTTAAAATGTATCAAAAATAAATACATAGGAAATAAAAATGAGTAAAATTGACTTAGAATTTGCACAAGATGAACTTTCTAAAATAAATCAAGCTGCTGCTAATAGTGATTTAGACATTGGTAGTTATTTAAAAGAATTAATATTAAGCGAAGTTGATAGCGTTTATTTCTTAGAAAAAAATTATACTTACGATAAAAAGAAAAGAGTTTTAATTGATAACAAAAAAACTCCAGTTAAATTAACAGAATTAGAAAGAATGTTAATGGAGCATTTATTAAGTAAACCTAACCAATATGTAAATGTTGAAGAGATATTTGAAAATGTAAAAAAATCTAAAGAAATGTCAGTTTTTTCTCTAAGAAATAAAATTAAATCAATCAGAGATAAAACTTTTAAAGATATCATTACTAGTAAAATTAACATTGGTTATAAGATTAATGTAATTGAATAATTTAATCTAGTTGATTAAATTTATAAGGGGAGAGTGAATTTCACTCTCCTTTTTTTATACTCAAGAATTAGAAGTAGTAAGTTTTTCTTTTCTCTTAGCTTTCATTTTATTTAAAGCTAATCTTCTCATATCGGCAGTTGTATCAGATTCATCCATGATTTCTAATCCAAGGAGTGTTTCAATACAATCTTCTAAAGTAACAATACCTTCAGTTTGACCATAAGAATCAACAACTACAAACATATGTTCTTTTTTGTTGATAAACATATTTAATGCTTTAACAACAGGAATATTTTCATTTATTGAAGTTACTTGTTTGGTTATTGTTTCTACAGTAGCATCTGGGTCTTTAATTGCTTGTTTAAAAAGTTTTTTAGTCATAACAATACCAACGATATTATCAATAGTATCATCATATACAGGAACTCTAGAGAATTTAAATGCTCTTTTGTCCTCTGTAACATCATTTATTGTCATATCTTTTTTAATAGCATAAACAACAGATCTTGGTGTTAAAATATCTTTAACTTTAAAATTTCTAAGAGTTAAAGTGTTTTCAATAATATCAGACTCTAAGTCACCAATTATACCTTCCTCTTCACTTAAAAGTGTAGAGTGAATTAATTCTTCTCTAGAAATTACACCTGTATTATCTTTTCCAATTTTTTTAGTTACGAATTGAGTAAATATAATAATTGGATAAGTAATATATATAAATACATTGATAATTCTTGCACCACTTGGAGCTAGTTGTTTCCAGTAAACTGCACCAATTGTTTTTGGAATAATTTCAGCAAAAAACAGAATCATAAATGTAAGTACAATAGATACCGCCATAACAAAAGTAGGGTGACCATCAAAAACACTTTGAGCTTGCACACCAATTGCAGTAGCTCCTAAAGTATTTGCAAATGTATTAAGTATCAAAATAGATGCAATAGACTTGTCAATATCAGTTTTTAATTTTTTCAACAATTTACCTGCAACAGGTTTTTGTTGCTCTAAAACAGATATATATGACACGGTAGTAGACAATAGTATCGATTCAAGTATCGAACACAAGAATGAAGTAGCTATAACAGCAAAGAACAGTAAAATTAAAATTTCCATTTTAACTCACCTATATATTTAAAGCACCTCGGGGAAGAATCTTCCAATTTATTTCTCCTAAATAAAAAATAGTTTTCAAATTATACTAGAAATTTCATAATTTTTGACAAAAAATTAAATTTTTTTGTATAATCATATTAAGAAAGATTTAAGGAGGTAGGCTATGGAATATGGATTAATACCAAAACTTGACCAATTTAGAGATAATCAAGCGTTAGAAATTCAAAAGATTCAAGCTACTAAAGAAACCTCTAAAATTACCAATGAAAAAGAACTTTCGGTTCTTCAAGAGGAACTTTTAAAAGCTGATAAGATTGGAAAAGTTCAAGAAATAGGTGAA
>JALRJW010000345.1 GCA_023268955.1 Aliarcobacter sp.
AAAAATTACTTCTCTATTTTGTTTAACTTCACTTTTATAAAGGTCATTAGGAGGAGTAATCATTAATAAACCAAACTCTCTATCATTTACTTTTTGAGTATAAAGTTTTGTTTGAACCTCTTTTGTTTTTTTAGCTTTCCACGTTAATTTGAAATCTCTGTTTGCTTGAGTTGTTTTATCTAAAGTAATATTTGCACTATCTGTATCAATTTTGTTTGCGATGATATTATGATACATACTTTTTATATCAGCAATTTCAAATCCAGCTTTTAAAGAGATGTTCATATCAACTGGTCTATCTGCTGGGTTAGATTTATCTTCAACTGTTTGAATAATGTTTTGATTAGCTTGATTTTTTAAAGAACCATTGGCATTTGCTTGAAGATATCTTTGAGCTGCAACCATTGGAAAACTAACTGTAAACTCTTCGTTATCATAAGCTACCTTTTGTTGATACTCAATTTCTATTGTAATTTCACCCAATGGTGGAATATTTGCAACTTTTGCTGTAAATAAATTTGGTCTTTGTTGTTCAACCAAAGTTGCTTTTTTACCCTCTTTTTTAGCTTGTTCATAAATCTTCTTAGCTTCAACTTTTTCTTTGATTTCACCTTCAATTATAGTTTGACCAATAATCATTTTTAAGCCATCAACAGCTGCATCATCAGGCAATGGAAAAAGATATGTACCTTCTGTCCAATAGTTATCAGGATTTTTAAAAGTCTGTCTTACTTTTACTCTATTAATCACCCCTGTAATATTCATAGAAACTTTTGTATCTAATCCTAATGCTTTTGAGTAACCACCATTAACATTTTTATAAAAGATTTCACCATTTGTAATTTGGTCATACTGTTCATTTGACAATAAGGCATAGGCTTTAATACTTCCAAGTAAAGCAGCCAATATAAGTATGTTTAAAACTACAATTAATTTGTTTGAAACTTTTTTAGCAATGTTTCTTTTAAATTCTCTTTTTAAATTTATATTTTCTAAATCAATTTGCATAACCTATCCTTTAGAAGTTTTCTTTTAGTTCATTAACTCTTTCAAGAATTAATCTAATAGTTCCGTTTTCAATTGCTCTTTCAAAAGCACCCTCATTAAATCTGTCATTTTTAACTATGATTGTAATAAGCATTCTAAGAGTTAATAAATCAGACCCTTTAATAGCATCAATACTGTTAATAATCTTTCTACCTTTATCCCAGTTTGACCAGTTAAATTCAACTAAGAAGTTAGTGTCATAAAAAGTTTTATAGATAATTCTATGAGCTCTAATATCATTTTTATCATCACCAAGAAAGCCTAATAAACCTGCTACCTGCGATATTTCATCGTAATTTAATTCTTTTAATTTTATATACATTTCATTGCCCTAATTTTAGTTTTTTCAAGCAATAAAAGGTCCTCAGTAATTAAACTGATTTTTAAATTTATTGCTTAAGATTTAAATGATTATTGTTAGATTAGTTTATAATATTTCTAACCACGTTCCGTAAGTGTTATCCAAGTCATTAATATGCTAAAACCTTTATTTATAAGTGATTTTTAAATCAACTCTTCTATTTTTAGCATCAATATTAGAAATAGGAGATGCTTCACCAAATGATGTTACAGATATTTTATCTTTAGAGATGTTGTTTTTAATTAAGTATGCTTTTACTGAATTTGCTCTTTTTAAACCTAATGCAAAGTTGTATTCATCAGTTCCTTTTGAATCTGTATGACCTTGGATTGAAATTTCAGAAGCATTATCTAAATTTAAAGTTTTTAAATCTGTATTTACTGTTTTAAAATCAAATCTATCGTATCCAAAGTTAACAAAGCTATTTACTTCCTTTTGTGTTTGTTTTGTTTCTTGATTAACTTGTGGATTTTGAACTGTTTTGATTTCATCTAAATTTGTTTTTTCAACTACTGGTGTTTCTTTAATTTCTTTTACTTCATTATTCATAGAACCTTTTTGAACTAATAGAGTAATTGTCTCTTCTTTTTTTACTTCAGACTTTGGTTTTAAATTTACTGCTTTTTTATCAACGCAATCATCTACATTATTTGCATATATTACAGTTCCAAGACCCCAGAATGCTCCAATAGGACCACCTATTATAAATCCTTGAGCAACACCAACTAAACCAAATCCAATCTTTTCTTCTGTTGTAGCACATTCACTTGCTACTGCACTTGAACTAATTAAACCAGCTACTACTAAACTTCCTATTACCTTTTTCATTTTATTTCCTCAATTTTTTATTTCTTCGTTTGCTTTTACACATCTAATATTTAATTTATTATCTTTGCTTACTATTGCTTCTTTACCTGATGAATAATCAAAGCTCCAAGCTTTTAGTACATCATCTATACTTTCTTCATTTGTCCAGTAAGAAGCATTTGCACTGTTTTTAAACTCTTCATTAATT
>JALRJW010000360.1 GCA_023268955.1 Aliarcobacter sp.
ATAGTTGTAGCAGATCGTGGAATGTTAAACAACAATAATTTAGCTTATTTAGAAAACAATGGATATAAATATATCCTTGCAGCTAAAATTAAAAACATATCAAATGATTTAAAAGAGCAAATATCAAATTTAACATTTTTAAATGATGGAGTTACCCATACACTAAAATTTAATAAAGATATACCATATACTGATGATAAGGATATAAAACAATCTATCAACATAAATCAACGATTGGTACTATCATATTCAACATCAAGAGCAAAAAAAGATAAGTATAATAGAGATAAAGCACTCGAAAGACTTAAAAAGAAAATTGAATCTTCAAAATTCATAACCAAAAAAGATCTCAAACTTTCATACTATGCAAAATATCTTAATCTTGATGATCATAAATGTGATATTACTTTTAATATCAATGATAAAAAAGTTGATAATGATTCAAAACTTGATGGTATCAAAGGGTTTATTACAAATGATTTTACACTAACACCAAATGAAATAATAGAACACTATAATAATCAATATGCAGTAGAACAAGCATTTAGAATATCCAAAACTGATCTAAAAATAAGACCAATATATCACAGACTTGAAACTAGAATAAAAGCCCATATCCTAATATCATTTGTATCTTATTCAATTTTTAAAGAGTTTGATTCCAAACTTAAAGAAAATGATATTAAATTTAAATTCTCACAAAAACTTTTAAGAGATATAATTAAACATATGTTTGCACTAACAACAAATGGAAAATTAATCTACTTGAAATTTGATGAAATTCAACAACAAGTTTATGATGCCATTAGAAATAGTTAAAAAGTGTGTGTCCATATGAGAAAGTCAGGAATATATTAGAAAATTATGTTGTAGATAATAATGATGAGAAAAATGGTGAAAATGTTAAAGAAAATAAAGAAGCCGACAACCAAGAAATAAATTCTTAGTTATCTTTGAAATTTCCTATAATCTCTTTAGCTTTTTGTAAAGCTCTATCTGAAGAGTCTTTGTCAAATGTTAAAGCAACAGCCATTCTTCTTCCCTTATGCGATTGAGGTTTTCCAAATACTCTAATGATACTATCATTTGTAAAACTAGAGTTAAAAATATCAATTTGCGGGTTAAATGAATCACCTTGTGCTTTATATGCTGCACTAGCTCCAGCTCCATAGTTTACATAACCTAATGGAAGATTTAAAATAGCTTTTAAGTGAAGAGCAAATTCACTATGACTTTGAGTAATCATAGTAACCATTCCTGTATCATGAGGTCTTGGGCTTACTTCAGAAAAATAAACATCATCACCTTTTACAAATAATTCAACACCAAAAATACCTCTACCACCTAAACCATCTGTGATAGTTTTAGCAACAGCTTGAGCTTTTTTCTTAGCAATTTCACTCATGTTCATAGGTTGCCATGAGAAGATGTAATCTCCATCTTGTTGAATATGTCCAATTGGTTCACAAAATACAGTTTCAATCTCATTTCTAGCTGTTAAAAGTGTAATTTCATAATCAAATGTAATAAACTCTTCAACGATTAATTCACTAGCATCTCCTCTAGCTTCTTTTGCTAAATTCCATGAATTTTCAATGTCATCAGGAGTTTTTGCAATACTTTGACCGTGTCCTGAAGAACTCATAACAGGTTTGATTACACAAGGAAAACCAATTTCCTTTGCAGCCTCTTTTAATCCATCTAAAGTAGTTACAAATTTATATTTACTAGTTGGAAGTCCAAGTTGCTCAGCTGCAAACTCTCTAATGTTTTTTCTATTCATAGTTTTATTTACAGCATCCGCATTTGGGATTACATGAAAACCTTCTTTTTCAGCTTTAATTAAAGCCCCAATATTGATTGCTTCAATCTCAGGTAGAATATAAGTAGGTTTTTCTCTTCTGATTATGTCTAAAATCTCATTTTCATTTTTCATATTAATTGTATATGCTTTATTTGCAACAAGTTGAGCAGGGGCATTGCTATATGAATCAACTGCAATAGTTTCAATTCCTAATCTTTGAGCTTCAATAACTACTTCTTTACCTAATTCACCGCTTCCTAAAAGCATAATTTTAATTGAATCAGATTTCAAAGGTGCTGTAAAAATCATTATAATCCTTTTGTTTTATTAAAAAATTTTGTGTCAAATCTTTCTAAATCATTACTAGTAATAAGATTATCTAGAATTTCTAAATAATCATGACCAATTCCTGAATATTTCAACATAGTTTGAGATAAGATTTTACCACTTAATGGCTTATTTTCTCTTCTTAATTCTACTCTTTTTTCTTTAAACTCATAATAAGCTGCGTTTGTATTTAAGTTAAACATATAAGCTTTTACAGATGCTTGCAAGCTTTTGAAGATTCGTATAAAGTGAGTTGCATCTTCATCTCTTTTTAGTGGCATTAAACCATTTTTAGGAGTATAAGTCCAGTGACCAAATATATTGTTTGCTTCTTTTATAAATCGACTCTTACCCCAACCGCTTTCAACGGCAGCTTGAGCTAATGCTTGAGAAGGTGGTACTATGTCAACTCTTTTTAAAAGCTCTTTTACATCATAAAGATAAGAGACTCTGTATTTTTTTAAAATGCTTTGATATTTTTTGAAATTTGGCGATGAAAAATTCCAATTTAGAATAGTTTGATTTGCAAATTCTAAAACAATTTTTCTTTCATTAAATATATTTAGATTCTCTTTTTCAATAAGTTTATACATGTAATTAAAAAAATAGTTTTTTGATTTTGAAGTTGATGAAATATTATAGTATTCAGCAGGTAAGCCTCCATTTTCTAAAGGAGGTTGACCTAAAGTAGTCACTTCTTGAGGTTTTTCTTGAAATGTTTCTTGACTTATATCTTCATCTATAAATTCTTGCACTACGTCTTGAACAGAACTTGTTGTATGTGAAGGCATAATTTCTTCATTTGAAAATAAAACAGTTGCAAATAATCCAAATATTATTAAAAATTTATATAAAAACATATTTTCCTTTTAATGAATGTTTGCTGTAAAGACATTTTTTACAGCCCCTTTAAAATAGATAGTGTCATTTTTTAAAGACAATGTTAATTCTTCATTGCTTTTAGGATAAACAAAAGTTTTATCACTTACAAGCCCTAGTTTAAATGCTCTTAGAAAACATGCACTCATACCAGTTCCACAAGCTAATGTTTCACCCTCAACACCTCTTTCGTAAGTTCTTACTTTGATTACACCATTTTCAATTTTTGCATAATTTACATTTGCATTATGTTCATATCTCATTTTAGCACTTAAATCATGGTCATAATCATTTAAATCTTCTGTAATAGTTACTAAATGAGGAACTCCTGTATCAACTAAATACCAAGTTTTACCATATTGTTCAAACTCTTCTTTGATTACTTTATATGGTGTTAATTGTGTTTCAACAACATTGCTTTCAACACTTGATTCAATAATCCCAGCACCAGTTAGAAATTTCATTTTAGAAGGTGCTAAACCATTCGAATAAGCATAATGTGCACAAGCTCTAGTTCCATTTCCACACATAGCAGCATGGCTACCATCATTGTTGTAAAATAACCATTCAAAATCAGCAGTTTCATTAGGAACAATTACTATTAGTCCATCTGCACCAACACCTTCTGTTCTATTACAAAGTTTTATTGCTAAATCAGAATAATCTTTTTTTACAAGTGAATGAAAAATTACAAAGTCATTTCCACTAGCACTATATTTTTCATATGTCATTTTAATTTCCTAATTTAAATTTATATTATTAAATCCATGATTCTTTCAACTTCAGCTTGAAGATGTTTCAAATCTTTTGAATTATCAATAACCATATCAGCCATCTCTTTTTTCTTCTCAATATCCCATTGATTTGAAATTTTAAGTTCGGCCTCTTCTTTTGTGATTTTATCCCTATCCATTAATCTTTTTACTTGAATCTCTTTTGGTGTATAAATTACAAGTGATCTTGGAATTGGATAGTGCATTTTCTCAAAAAATAGAGGTATATCAATAAAATAAGGTTTGTTTTGTAACTCAAATACCCTAGATTCTTTGATAATTTCATCTTTAATCAATGGATGTAACAAAGCTTCAAGTTTAAGTTTGTTTTCTTCATTTGAGAAAATGATTTTCCCAAGTTCTTTTCTTATAACTTTTCCATTTTCAACATATTGTTCACCAAACATTGAAGCTATTTTCCCACTATTCTCATCAAGGAGCCTATGTGCTATTTTATCAGCATCAATTGTTAAAAAACCATGAAGTTTAAAAAGGTTACAAGTTGTACTTTTACCCGTTGATATTCCGCCTGTAAGGGCGATTGCATTTTTAAATAAATCTATACTCATGGTAGATATTCTACTAAAAGTATGATTTATTTATGTTTAGAAGAGGTTTTGCTTATCTTTTTGCAATACCTGTTAAGTCTTTGTGTTCAGCAGCTGGGAAAACAAAAGAAGCATTGTGAATTTCAGCACTATAGTACTCTAATCCATCTAATAAATCTGCTCTTTGAAGATTTAAATCAGCTGTTGGGTGGTGTCTTTTTGAAGCAATAATAGAAGTGTTATGACCAAATCTAAATGGCATTGCAATCCAGAATTTTTCACCAACTAATGATAAATCAGCTTTTAATTTATCAGAGTTTTTAGAATAAGCAGAAGTAGCAAAAGTGATTAATCCATCATCCTTTAAAATTCTATTTATATTTGCTAGTAAAATCTCATCAATTTCAACATCTGTTAAAATAATTACGTCAATGTCTTTGTCATTTTTTGAGTTTAATAAAGCAACATCACCTTTTTCAATGTTCGCATAAGCATGCTTTTGCAGTTGATTTTCAATTTCTTCATTAATTGTACCAATTACTAAAACATTAGAAGCTTCTTGATGTGTACATAAAGGTACATGTACCATCATTTCATTAAATGCTATTGTATCTTTCATAAAATATAATCCTTAAAATTTATAAATAATTTGCTATAATACCAAAATTTTTTTAAATAACATAAAGAAGACAAATACTATTAGAAAAAAGGTGAATAATGAGTACAGTTAGTTACAAAGATGCTGGAGTTGATATTGATGCAGGTAATCAATTCGTTGAAAATATCAAGCCACACGTTAAATCAACATTAATCCCAGGTGTACTTGGTGGAATTGGTTCTTTTGCAGGTGCATTTGAATTACCGCAAGGATATAAAAACCCAGTTTTACTATCAGGAACTGATGGTGTTGGGACAAAACTAAAATTAGCAATTGATTCTAAAAAATTCGATACAGTTGGAATTGACTTAGTTGCTATGTGTACAAACGATTTATTATGTAACTTTGGTGAACCATTATTTTTCTTAGATTATTATGCAACTGCTAAACTTGATGTAAATGAAGCAACAGATGTTGTTAAAGGTATTGCTCAAGGGTGTATTCAATCAGAATGTGCACTAGTAGGTGGTGAAACTGCTGAAATGCCTGGAATGTATAAAGAGGGTGATTTCGATTTAGCTGGTTTTTGTGTTGGAATTGCTGAAAAAGATGAGCTAAATAGAATTGAAAAAGTTCAAGCTGGAGATGTGTTAATTGCATTACCTTCATCTGGTATCCACTCAAATGGATTTTCACTAGTTAGAAAGTTACTTCTTGAAAAATTAGGAATGAGTTTAGAAGATGATTTTAATGGAAAACCATTAAAAGATGTTTTACTTGAACCAACAAGAATTTATGTTAAAGAATTTAAAGCAAATAAAGATAATATCAATGCTTTAGCCCATATTACAGGTGGGGGAATTACTGAAAACTTACCTAGAGTTTTACCTGATAATTTAAAAGCTGTTATTAAAAGAGACTCTATTAGAGTTCTTCCAATTTTTGAATTTATGGGTAACCACGTGGAGACTGAAGAAATGTACAGAACATTCAATATGGGTGTTGGTATGATTTTAGTTGTAAACCCTGCAAATGTAGATGCTATTTTAGCTAATACTGATGGATATGTTATTGGTGAATTAGCAGATGGTCAAAAAGGTGTAGAGTACATCTAGTACTTATACTTAAATATTGAAAAAGAGAAATTAAATACTCTTTTTCATTTATTTAAAAATAAACTCTTCAAAAATATGTATTTTTTAGTTTTGAACTTCTAAAAGTAATATAGATGAATGAAAACAGAGACTTCACAAATACAAATCGAAATTTAAACAATAACACAAACCATAATTATGATGAAAAAATATTTATAAATAGCGACACATTAAAGTGGTCTAGTTATAAAAATAAAAACAATATTCACAAAAAAATCTTCTCACTTAAAGACTTACATGAAACATCTTTATTAAAACTTGAAAAAAATAGTAATTTAAATGATGAATCAAAAATAAATAGCGTTGAAATCTTTGTTTTAGAAGGAACATATATAAATGAATATGGTGAATTTAAAAAGGGAACTTACGCTCAATTTCCCAAAGAAGATGAAAAATTTGTAAAATCTAATGATGGATGCACTATATTTAGAAAAACAAATTACTTTGATATGAAAGATATAATTGTAATAGATACAAACAATACAAGATGGTTAAACGGACATGGAAATCTAATGGTAATGCCACTATTTGAGCAAAAACCTAACTAATGAGTAGCATTATCTAGGAGGAAGCTATGTTGTCACAACGGCTGACATATTTTTTGAAAACCCTTTTGCTCACCCTACCGTTGCTTGGTATCGGATTCGCCTATGCTGACAGTCATTCCCAGGAC
>JALRJW010000020.1 GCA_023268955.1 Aliarcobacter sp.
TGTTTTGTTCTTTCAAAAGAAGCAATTGCTTTTTGCAAAGCTTCGTAAGCTTTATTTGTATCATCAAAAACATCATTTCCATAAATCTCTTTAAACTCTTTAACATGATAATCATTTAATTTTATTCTATTTATAACTGCTTTTTTTGAAGGCATATTCATCTCAATTGGGTTTAGAAATGGCCCTCCTGCTTGCTCTTCTAAATTACTAGCTCGTCCATCCCAAAACTGTCCACCAATGTGCTTTTGTTTTTTTTCATCATAATAAAAATTAGGAGAAAATCTAGCATAAGTTATACTTGGTGCTTGTCTATCTCCAAGTGATTTTAAATCATCCCCAAGTGAAGCCATATTTAAAACGCCATTGTCTCTATCATCTATAAATGCTTTATTTGGGTTATGGCAAGTTGCACATGATTGATTAGCATTTAAAGATAGGCTTTCATCAAAAAACAGAGATTGTCCTAGTAATTCCTCTTTTGATAAATCATTTGCATAAATATTTATACAAATTGTTAAAATATATATTAATATCTTCATATTTTTTTCCTAGTATATTTTTTTAATAAATTTGTAAAAGGTGTAATTAAAAGCTTTGAAATAGAGTCATAATCTTTCATTTGCTCTTTTTTTAAACCAAACTTCATAGTTTTCACTTCACTTGATAATTTCAAAGTTCCAAATATTCTGTCCCAAATAGCTATATATCCACCATAGTTTTTATTAAAGTATTTTTTGCTGTGATGGACTTGATGTTGTTTTGGAGAAATAAACCATTTTTCTAAAAACTTTCCATAAGAAATTGGCACATGAGAGTGTCTTAAATTACTTCCTAAAAGTGAAAAAGCAAATAAAACAACATTAACTCCAATAACCATATAAACATCAATCATCGCACCAAAAAAGTAAATAAAAACTCCCGTTACAAAACCAATACTTAAAGAGTATCTAAAACCAAAAAGTAGATTTTCTACAAAATGAACTCTGTAAAAAGTTGCTGGAGTTAAAACTTTTGCACTGTGATGGATTTTGTGAAATTCCCATAAAAGAGGAATTGTATGCATCAATCTATGCAACCAATATCTTGTAAAATCACTTACTACAAAAAGTGCAAGAGTGTATAAAAAAACAATTTGAGAATATGAAAAGAAATTGGTTTCAAAAAAATCAAATTGAAAATACAAAAATTTATTCACACTAAAAGCTATCGTTTTTGCTCCAAATATCAAAGGAATCAATAAAAAAGCATTTATAAAATATCCTACAAAAAAGTACTTGTAATCTAAAATTGCACTTTTATGAAACCATAATTTTTTTGATAAAATCACTTTAGTTTTATTTTTTGTGAAATAAAAAAACATAATAGCTATTAAAATTGATGAAATTATATATCCAAAATAAAATCTCTTATGTGGGTCAAAAAAATACTCAAAGGCAAACAAATTTTCCATTTATTTTTTCCTAATCTCCATCAGCATCAACAATTTTTGATGTAATTGATAGTTGTTCTAAA
>JALRJW010000031.1 GCA_023268955.1 Aliarcobacter sp.
TAATTCAAAGCTACCAAAGGTAACGCACATTGTGGACCTTCACAAAAGAAAAATCGAAGTGGATAAAAGTATGATCTTGCGTGTACACCTGGGTGGGTACCAATCGCACTTCGAGACACATTCTGAGCAAAAGTATCAATAGCAATCTTTTCTGTAAAAACTGAATCCTGTGTGTCAACTACAGAACCACCAATGAGAAGTTCTATTTTATCAATCAAAAGATCCCATCTCGATGTATCTTTAGCTTCCGTTCCATCATCAATTGTTATATAGATATACCCAAGCATATCACCAGACTTTTCAATTTGAACACTTGACATTGAATTATTTTTCACATCTCCGTGTATTGTTTGTTTTTCAACGGATTGTGAAAAATTAGAGTGTCTTTTAAAATATCCATTGGAGCATAAAGTGTAAGATATTTTATATCTTTCATTTCATCTTGTCTTTGGTCTGTAAAATCAGCAATTGCTTCAATGGGTGCATACTCTTGCGCCCCTGAATAATATGTAATTTTTAATTTATACTCATCACCATAATTTATGAAGTTTACCTTTGAAGTTACAGGAGTAATTCCTGTTGGCAAAATATTTCTTGAAAGTAGGGCGTTTAAAAATGTTGATTTACCAGCTGAAAATTGTCCTGTAATAGCAACTTCCATTGGATATCTAGCTCTTCTAATAAGTTTATTTAGAGTATCTTTTAATTGACTTGATGGTAAAAATTTATCATCTAGTAATTTATCTTGAACTCTTTTAATATCACCAACTAAAGAATCTTCATAAACAACTTCTTTTATAGTGTATTTTTCTTTATACTCACTAATAAATCTATCTAAAACTGTCATATTTGCGCTCATTAGTTAAGTCCTTTTATTTGATTTACTATATTGTCTAAAGCTTTTATAGTTTTGTGAATGTCAATCGATTTTTGTGCTCTATTATCTTCATCTTTTTCAAATGTTAAAAGTTGGTTTTGAAGAATTTCTTCTTCATTTTTCATTTTTTGTTGCACTCTTACAAGTGGAGCATTTAATGTTTCAAAGAATGAATCTAACAGTATATTTGAAACTTTGTGAGCTTTTTCTTTGATATTGTCTTCAATGTCTTTAAACTGAGCTTTGATATATCCTTCAATTTCTCTATCAAGTTCATTTAGTTTATTATCTTTAGCATTTGATACAGCACCAACTATTTTGTTAATTAAAACTTCATTGTTTGATGTTAAGAAACCTGATTTAAAGTCATCTTGGAAGAATCCTCTAGCATCAAAGTTATCATTTTTGTGACCCATAACAAAACCTAAATCTTGATATTTTTGTTCACATTGTTCACCAATACTTTGAGATTTTTTAATAAATTTATATCTATAATCTCTAATTACATCAATAATTCCATCTTTTATAGCAGTTTCAACAATTACTCTAACCCTTGAATTCTCTGGCCTTTTTTTAGTTTTTTCAAAAGAGTATCTAACATCACTGATTACCCTTTGTTTAATAACATTTTGTAAATCTATTAACTCACTTTCAACAAAAGTATCAAGGGAATCAATGTAATTTTGCGCATCTTTTTTATAAAAATTAATATCTTCAGATACAGATGTAAAAATTCTTTGATTTACAAGTTTTCTCTTTTCAAAATCTTTTAAATCTTTTTGCAGCTCTTCTTTCGATTTTGATAAAAGTTGCAGTTCATAATGCAAGGCAAGATTTTCTTTATCTACTGTTTTTAAAACTTGTGATTTAGCTGATTGAATGATTAATTCACCCTTTTGTGAATTTGAACCAAACAGTGTTTCCATTAGATATTTTTCAATTTCTAAAATACCTGTATCTTCGATAGTAAATCCAGCATCTAAAGCCTCTTTTTCTCTACCTGTTCTATGAAGTAGTGCCATTTTCCCAGAGATTGGAATGAACTTGATAGTATTTAAAATATAGTCAAGTTGAGAATCTTTGTTTTGGTTTTTTAGTTGTCTTTGAATAGATGATTTTGTATATTCAATTACTTCATTTAGTTGTTCTTTTGAAACAGTATCAGCCCTTGTAATCACAATCAAAAGTTTTGAGATATTTTGATATAAAACAGCATCAATAATAAACTCAACATCTTTTAAAGTAGCACTTTGAGATACGTTCATTAAATGAAGCATCATATCACATTGAGAGATATACTCTTTTGTGATTTCTTCCCTTTGAATAACAGGGTCATCAAGTCCTGGAGTATCAACGATTTCAATACCATCTGATAAAAATGTTAAATTTGAACCAAGTTCAACATATTTTACAAGGTTGCATTTTTTCCCACTAGCTTCTGCTGAAGTATAAGATGATAAATCATTGATATCAACTTCATCAAATCTAGATGTTTCTTTTATATAATCTTTTAATTCATCACCAAAGATTTTATGAGTTTCATTTACATAATCTCTCATAGATTCTAACTCTTTAGCAGAGTTTTCAATTCTATCCCACTCTTTTTTATTCCAGTAAAATACTTTTGCATTTTCTGTTTCATTATGTTTTACAATTGTTAAGTTTGCAGTTTCAGGAACAACAGCACTTCCTAAAATTTCTCTACCCATTAAAGCATTAAGCATAGTAGATTTACCTGCATTCATAACACCTGTAATTCCAATTGAAAATTTTTGATTGTTTAAGTATTCAACTGTATCATCGAAATCACTTTTAATACTAGGAGTTTTAACTAAATCTCTTAATTCTGTAATTACATCTTCTAAAGTTGCTTTTAACTCTTTAAATGAACCTTTTGAATCAGTGATAATATCTTCTTCATCTTTGAATGATTTATCTTCATCATAAGTTTTGATATTTAACTCAGCATGGTCAAATAGGGAAATTAATTTATTGTAATTATCAAAATTTAGTATCTCTTCTTTATTCAAAAACTCGAAACAGTTATGAATAAAATCAACATTTTCTTTAGTTAGATTTTGTTTTAAACATTCAATAATATTATGTTGAACATGCATTAATTCATCAAAATTATTAGGGGCTTTAATTTTTATTTTTTTACATAAGTCCTTAAAACTTTCCAATGAAATAATCTTTTCATAATTTTTTCTTGATGCTGTTAGAATTAAAGTAAAAATAGAAATTGTATCATTGTCAATATCTATATCAATATCTTCAATTTGCGAATTTTGTTCAAACGTTGTTCCGTGATAAAGTAAAAAATAGTCATTTGTTAAACTCATAAAAATCCCCCTAAATAAAAAAAGTTAAATATCAAAATTGATACTTAACTTTTCTTACTATTATATGATAATTTACGAAGATTTCTCTTCGTAAATTTATTATCTTAAAGAAACAAGCTTTCTTCTTAAGTAAGCAATCTTGTTTTGTAATGGTAAGTGTTTTGGACAGTGGTCTTCACATGCCATTAATGACATACAACCAAAGATACCGCTATCATCACCTACTAATTCGTAGAAGTCTTCAGCAGTTCTGTTGTCATGTGGGTCAACTTCAAATCTTGCAACTCTGTTTAATCCAACAGGTCCAACGAATTCAGGTCTCATTAATACTGTACCACAAGAAGCAACACAGATTCCACACTCAATACATCTATCTAATTCAAAAGTTTCATCAGCTACATCTGGATCTACTCTTTCTTCCATTTTAGAGATATCAACTTCTTCATTAGTATGAATCCAAGATTCAACTCTTTTAGACATTTTATCCATCCATTTACCAGTATTTACTGATAAATCTTTGATTAATTCAAATGCAGGCATAGGCATTAATTTTAAGTGACCTGTTGGATAGTTTGCTGTAAGTGTTCTACAAGCTAATGTAGGTTTACCATTAACAACCATACCACAAGAACCACAAATACCAGCTCTACATACGAAGTCAAAAGATAAATCTGGGTCTAATTCTTCTCTAATTTTAGTTAAAGCGATGAAAAGAGTCATCCCTGGTGTTTCTTCTAATTCATATTTTACAAAGTGTGGTTTAGAAACCGCACTTCTAGGGTTGAATTTTAAAACTTCAATCGTAACTTTTCTACTCATTATAAGTCTCCCGCTCTTTCATTTTTCTCTTTATAGTTCATTGGTAAATCAAACGGCATTAATGCATCTTGAATTTGATGTCTATCTTTACCTTCTGCTTCCATTCTTTCAACAATTTCATCAACTTGAGCTTGTCTTACAGCTGAATCTGGATGTTCAATAATCATACCTTTAGCACCATAACCTCTAAATGCTGGAGGCATTTCCATAGTCATAATATCTAATGGAGCATATTCAATTGTAGGCTCTAAATCGTTAGGATTTGGCCAAGTACAAAGTGTTCTGTTCATCCAGTTTGCATCATCTCTTTTTAAGTAATCTTCTCTATAGTGAGCACCTCTAGATTCAGTTCTATCTCTAGCACCCTTAGCAACACATAAAGCAACTTTTAACATTTTAGGAACTCTATATGCTTCTTCTAATTCAGGATTTCCTGCTCTTTCTTTAGATTTAACATTGATTTGTCTAGTTTTAACTAATAACTCTTTTAACTCATCAACTGCTTCTTCTAATAATTTACCAGTTCTGAAAATACCAACTTTTTCATCCATTAGTTGTTGCATTCTTCTTTTGATTTTGAAGATATCTTCATTACCGTTATATGATAAAATTTCATTTAAGTAAGCATCTTGCTCTTCTATGAATTTTTTAACTGTTGCAGTTGGAATTGTTACTTCATTTGCTAAACAATAATCAGCAAAATAGTTACCAATAATCATACCAGCAGTTACAGTTTCAGAAACTGAGTTTCCTCCAAGTCTGTTGAATCCGTGCATATCCCAACAAGCTGCTTCCCCACAAGCAAATAAACCAGGTAATCTAGTTGTTTCACCTGTTGGTTTAGTTCTAATACCACCCATAGAGTAGTGTTGCATTGGTAATACAGGAGCCCAACCTTTAGGACCTTCATCAGCAGGATCAATACCATTAAAGATTTGACAAATTTCTTGAACGTCTCTTAAGTTTCTTTCGATGTGCTCTCTACCTAAAATAGAGATATCTAACCATACGTGGAAACCATATGGAGAAGGTACACCTTTACCATTTCTAATGTGCTCAATCATTCTTCTTGAAACAACGTCTCTTGAAGCAAGCTCTTTTTTCTCTGGCTCATAATCAGGCATGAATCTGTGACCATCAACGTCTCTTAAGATTCCTCCATCCCCTCTACATCCTTCAGTTAATAAAATCCCTGATGGTACGATTGGTGTTGGGTGGAATTGTACAGCTTCCATATTAGATAATGTAGCAATACCAGTTTCCATAGCAATAGCAGCACCTGTACCTTCACAAATAACTGCATTTGTAGTTTGTCTAAATACTCTTCCGTATCCACCAGTTGCAATACATGTACCAATTGCAACGTAAGCTTCTAATTCACCAGTAATTAAATCTCTAACTACAGCACCATAACATCTTCCATTTTCATGAATGATTGATAATGCTTCTTTTCTATCTCTAATATCAACGTTGTGTTTTAAAGCTTCATTTGCTACACCAAATAACATAGTATGTCCAGTAGCATCAGCTGTATAACAAGTTCTCCATTTTTTAGTTCCACCGAAGTCTCTTGAGTGAATTAATCCATGTCTATCTTCATCTTCTGTAATAGTAGTTTTTTTAGCATTGATAATAGCTTCTCTAGTACCTGCTTTAACTCTAGTCCAAGGCACACCCCAAGCTGCTAGTTCTCTAATAGCTTTTGGTGCAGTGTGTACGAACATTCTTGCAACAACTTGATCACATCCCCAGTCAGAACCTTTTACAGTATCTGCAAAGTGTAAATCTTCATTATCTCCATCAGACATCTTAGAGTTACCTAAAGATGCTTGCATACCACCTTGAGCAGCTGCTGAGTGAGATCTTTTAACAGGAACTAATGATAAAACAGTAGTGTTTAGTCCTTTTTTTTGAGCAGCAACTGCAACTCTAAGACCAGCTAATCCACCACCAATAACTAGTGCATCACAATAATTAATTTTCATTATGCAATTCTCCCTTTTTTTACAGTATCTAATTGAATAACTTTAGCTTGCGGAGTGTATCTTTCACCAACTTTTCCAGCTGCTGCTTGTTCCATACCGATTTTCATGTAAGCTGCTAATGTAGCAAAACCTAAAACTAAGAAGAATACAGTTAATGCCCATTTAACTTTTTTAAGAGATTTTCTAGTTTCTCTTGGGTTATTACCATCAAACCATCCCCATTTAACACATAATCTATAAAGACCAATTGTTCCATGGAATTCAACTGCTAATAATAATAAGATATATAATGGCCACATCCACTCAGACCATACTCTGTCAGAAGAAGCGTAAGGACCAATATCAGCTGAGTTTGTCATAATGATATATAAGTGAACTGAACCTAAGAAGAACATTGCAAATCCAGTAAACGCTTGGATAAACCACATTTTTGTATCATCATGTCCCATGTTTTTAGCGTGAGCTTTCATTACTTGGTACTGTTTAAAGTTACCTGGTAATTTTCTCATACCTAAAGCAGCATGTGTAATAAAGATTACAAAAATAACAGCAGCAGCAATTGATACTAATAAAGGATTTCCTCCCTCAAAAATAAAACTAGCTTCTAACAACTTAGTAACTTGGTACATAAAGTCTTTCGATACTAAAATCGAAGAAACTAAAATCATATGCGCCCACATAAACAATGCTAAGAATAATCCTGTAGCACTTTGTAGATAATCAAGTTTTGCTGGTAATCTACTTTTTTTACCATCAACCGTTTTACCTAAATAACCTTCTATTAGGTCACTCATCTTTTCATCCTTTCAATATGTTTAGATTATTTGATTATTAACGATATGTTAACCAATCAGCCCTTTTAATTTGTTTAGAATTTTCTTAAGAAAAATTAAATTATATGGGCTTAAAAAGTCTATAAGATATAAAAATCCCATTTTAAGGGCTTTTAAATATGATATTTATATGATATTTTGAAGAAAAATAGCATGAAAGTAGCTGTGTTAAATTGTAACAGCTACTTAATAAATAGAGATTGAACAGCTAATTGAGATAGATTTATTAATGAATCTATATTTAGAGCAGGAATAAAGAATACAATAGCTGAACCAATTCCACCTAAAACTGTTAAAATTGCAACAAAAGCAATGGCATAAGTTGATACTCTTTTATCATCAAATTCAGTTGAGATACACTCTTGTTTTGTTGGATAAAAATACATCATGGCTATAAGTTTAAAGTAATAGTATACTGAAACAATTGTTGCAATAATTGCTAAGATTGTTAGTTGAATATACCCAGCACTAATAGCTTCAGTGAATACATAAAATTTACCGATAAATCCAATTGTAGAAGGAATTCCAGCTAGAGATAATAAAAATATTGTCATCATTGCAGCTAAAAATGGTCTTTCTTTTGCTAAACCTTTAAAATCATCATAAGTAACTCTTACATTTGTTTCTGAAATAATATGAGATGCTAATCCAAAAGCTCCAAGAGCCGATAGTAAATAAGCTATTAAATAAAACATTGTTGCATAAGCTGAATCAATATTTAGAATTTCTCCATCTTTATATGATAAAGCAATAAATGCTAAAAGTAAATATCCCGTATGAACAATTGAAGATGCTGCAAGCATTCTTTTTATAATAGTTTGAGTTAAAGCTAGCCATGTTCCAAATACTAAAGTTAAGATAATTAATACAGATAAAATTTCATCCCAAAAGTCAATTGTAGGAGCTAAATCTTGAATAAACATTCTTAAGAAGAATGAGAATATTGCAATCTTAAATGTTGATGCCATATATGCTGTAATAACCATAGGTGCACCTCTATAAACATCAAGAACCCAAGATTGGAATGGAAATGCTGCAATTTTAAAGAAAAATGTAAATAAAATTAGTGTTAGACCAATATAAACTAATGTTAAATCTTCATTTGAACTACTTGAAATAAATGTAGCAAGTTGGCTTAAATTTGTAGTTGCTGCACCACCATAAACTAAAACAACTCCTAGTAAGAAAAATGCTCCAATAAATGAACCTAAAACTATGTATTTAAAGATTGCTTCAACTCTTTTTGAATCATTTGAGTTATATCCAACCATAATATAAACAGAAAATGAAGCGATTTCAAGGGCTACATATGCAGTTACAAGTTCATTTGCATTTGCTAAAATCATCATTCCAAAAAGTGCAAATAATAATATTGAGAAAAACTCACCTTTAAAGTAAGATCTATGTTGAAAATAGTGCTCACCAATTAGTAAAGTTAAAATAGTTCCAGCTATTAAAAGTATATTAAAGAAATTTGAGAAAGTATCAAATATTACAGTGTTGTTAAATACCGATTCATAGGGTTTAACAGAGTATAAAGATGTAAAATCAATAAATGAAAAACCTAAAGCTATAAATAAAAATACACATGAAACTATAATATGATTTTTTGTTGAAAATCTATCATACATACTCATAAACATTAAAGCTAAAGCACCAACTAAAACAGTAATAGCTGGAATTAAATAGATAAATTCATTCATTTTGAAGCTCCAATATTTAAGATGTCATTTAAATAATGAGTTACTGTTGGTTCAAATTTATCAGTAAAAATTTCAGGATAAATACCCATTAAAAATACTAAGAAAACCCAAGGTGCTAAACCAACTATTTCTTTGATTTTTAAATCTCTCATTTTAAGTTCTGCTGCACCTTGGGGTCTATCTTGAAGTATCGCTCTTTGGAACATCCATAACATATATGAAGCTCCAATAATAACAGTTGTTGCTCCTAAATATCCTAAAGTATGATTAAATTCATAAATACCGAAGATAATTAGTAACTCTGAAACAAATCCATTTGTTCCTGGTAATCCAACATTTGCAAAAAGCATAATTGCAAATATAAAAGTAAATATAGGAGCTTGTTTAGCAATTCCACCTAAATCTTTTATTGTTTTAAAGCCAGTTTGTTCTTGAAGTAATCCTACAAGTAAAAACAATGCTCCAGTTGCAATAGCGTGGGCAATGATTAAGTATAAAGCACCATTAATACCATATTCATTTAGTGAAAAAATACCAGCTGAAATAAAACTCAAGTGTGAAGCTGAAGAGTATGCAAACATTCTTTTGATATCATCTTGCATTAGTGCAGCAATTCCAAAATAAATAAGTCCAAAAATACCAATAGCAACAAACCAAGATGAATACTCAACATAAACATCAGGGAAAATTGGAATCATAAATCTAACGATTGCATAAACTCCAAGTTTTGCCATAATAGAAGATAGTAAAAATACTGCACCTGTTGGAGCATTTTTATATGTTTCCATAATCCAAGTATGAAGTGGAAAAATAGGAATTTTAATAGCAAAAGCTGCTAAGAATGCTAAGAATAACCATATTTTAGTGTCATATGAAATAGTTGTTATTTTCATTAGTTCATCATAGGCAAATGACCATACACCAAACTCATTTTCATAAGCTACACCTAAATACATGATAGCAATAAACATTAAAAGTGAACCAACCATAGTATAAACAGTTACTTTAATAGTTGTAAATACTTTATCTCCAAAACCATATTGACCAATTAGTAAAAATACAGGTAAAAGCATAACTTCCCAAAAGAAGTAAAATAATACTACATCAAGTGAAAGTAAAGTTCCTGTAACTCCTGTTTGTACTAAAAGCATATTTATCCAATAACCTTTAGTTTTACCTTCCCATAAAAGTAAAAATGCACTTGGAATTAAAATAGCAATCATCATTAAAATAGTTAAAGAAAAACCATCCAGTCCTATGTAATAATGAATACCATAAGTTTCAATCCAAGGAACATTTGTCACAAACTGCATTCCAGCACTTGGTTCAAACTCAATATAGATTTTTAATACTAAAGCTAAAATAACAGTTGTAGTTAAAAAAGCAATATTTCTAATAGTATTTACATCCCTAGTTGTTAACAATAATCCTAAAGCAACAACAGCCGGTAAAAATATAATAAATGAAAGAATATCTGCACTCATATTATAATCCTAGTTTTGAGTAGATATATACAAAGATACATGTCATACCAAGAACCATTGTAAAGGCATAAAATCTAACATTTGCATTTTGTAGTTTTCCTACAAATTTACCAATATTTACAAAGGTATTTGAAGAACCCATTATAAATGCATCAATGATTTTAGCATCTACAACTTTATCAATAAATACAGAAATACCTTTTGTTGTTTGAACAAAAAGTAAATCATATAGTTCATCAACAAAGAATTTATTTCCAATAAATCCTTTTTCATCTTCGCCTTTTTCAACATCAAAATTTGCATATTTATTATATGCAACTATTATTCCTGCAATTGCTATAAATACAGATGCAAAAATAAGCACATATTCAGTTGAGTGAGGCATATGAATAACTTTTGAGTTTAATTGTCCTAGCCAAGTATCAACCAAATGCTCTCCACCAAAAAGTGCTGGAAGATTTAAAAATCCAGCAAAAATAGCTCCAATTGCTAATACAAGTAGTGGAAACGTAATAGTTTTTGAAGTATAAACATACTCTTTTGAGTGTTTATTTGGTGCTACAAAAACTATAAAATACATTCTAAACATATAAAATGCTGTTAAAAATGCTGTAAACATTCCAATTGCATAAATTAAATATTGTCCCTCTTGAAATGCTGCTGCTAAAATAGCATCCTTTGAAAAGAACCCTGAAAATGGAGGAATACCTGAAATTGCAATAACACCAATTAAAAATGTAGCACTAATTATAGGTAAAGATGCTCTGTGTTGAGCTATTTTAAAGATATTTTGTTCGTGATGTAAGGCAATTATAATTCCACCCGCTCCCATAAATAGCATTGCTTTAAAAAATGCGTGTGTGAAAACATGGAATAATCCAGTTGAATAAAAACCAAGTCCAACAGCAATAAACATATAACCTAATTGACTCATAGTTGAATAAGCCAAGATTTTTTTAATATCTGTTTGTCTTGTTGCAATTCCTTTTATGAAGGTGTTACTTTCGGGGCAATCTTCAAAAAATGCCCACTCTGAGTGCATTTCATTGTACTTCTTTGACCAATTCTGAAGATCATTTAGGTCAAGATGACTCTCAACAACGAAAAAGGAGGCGACGATGGCAACACCGATAACATCCGGTGTGCTCTTTGTGCACTCTGCCCCCAAGGCACTGGCTCCCCACGTCGAGTGGGCGCTCGGTACTGCCCTGGGTTCTCCCGTCACGCTCGAGTGGACCGAACAGCCCGTGTTGAAGGGCACCCTGCGCGCCGAATACACCTGGCACGGCCCCATCGGAACCGGAGCCAAAGTGACCAGTGCCCTGCGCGGCTGGGAACACCTGCGTTTTGAAGCCACCGAAGACCCCGCCCCGGGAGTTGATGGCATGCGATTCATGCACACCCCCGATCTCGGAGTCTTTTCGGCAGCCACCGACGCGGTGGGAAACCTCGTCGTGTCAGAAGAGCGTCTGCACTATGCACTCGAAATCGCCGAGGGTGACTTTGAAGAAGTGCAGCGTGAGCTACGTCTCGCCCTAGGTTCGGCCTGGGACGAGGAGTTGGAGCCCTTCCGTCACGCCGGAGATCACGAGCGAGTCGTCTGGCTCCACCGCGTGGGCTAGCTCACACCAATCAGTTCACGTTTCGCCTGAAGGCGTCTTGCCTTCACCGCCCATGCAGTGAGGGAGAGAGAGGCGACCGATAAGGCACCCAGCGCCACCATGGCTCCCACGATGCGGGAGCCATCGCCTGAGGCGACGACGGCGAGGAGGCCATCGGCGAACCACGCCATTGGCGTCACGCCGGA
>JALRJW010000072.1 GCA_023268955.1 Aliarcobacter sp.
GAAATTCTAAAGCAGAGAGTGAAAATAATATAATAACAGCATCAAATTTTAAATTTGATAGAACAAAAAATATTTTAACAGCAAGCGATAAGGTAAAATATATAAATCAAGATCAAAATTTTACAATCACTTCTGATAAAGGAACTTATCAAAAAATAGATGATATAATTTTAACAGAGGGAAATTCTAAAGCAGAGAGTGAAAATAATATAATAACAGCATCAAATTTTAAATTTGATAGAACAAAAAATATTTTAACAGCAAGCGATAAGGTAAAAATTGACAACTACCTGCAAACGCCTAGACCGGAACAGGGTTGCCTTTTAGTCTTAGTCCTCCATTACGAGGGAATTGCTATGAAGCGCGGGTTATTACTATTGTTGGTACTGGTGTTGGTAAAACAGAAGTTGCAAAAGAGTTATCAACTCAGTTAGGTATTCATTTTGAAAGATTTGATATGAGTGAATATATGGAAGCGCATACTGTTTCAAGACTTATTGGAGCACCTGCAGGTTACGTTGGGTTTGAACAAGGTGGACTGTTAACTGAAGCTATTAGAAAACATCCTCATACAGTTTTACTTTTAGATGAAATTGAAAAAGCACATCCTGACTTGATGGCTATTTTACTTCAAGTTATGGATAATGCTGAATTAACTGATAATAGTGGAAATAAAGCTGATTTCCAAAATGTGATTTTAATTATGACATCAAATTTAGGTGCAACTGAAGCAAATGTTATGGGATTTGCTAAAGATGATGGATTAAATGAAAACAAAGCAATTAATAAATTCTTTGCCCCTGAGTTTAGAAATAGACTTGATGGAGTTGTTTCATTTGATGGTTTAAGCATGGATGTTGTTGCTAAAGTTGCTGGTAAATTTATTGAAGATTTAGAAGAGCAATTAAAAGATAAAAATATCTTTATTAAAATTACAGCTGCTGCTAAAAATGCTTTGGCTGAACTTGGTTATGATAAAGCTATGGGAGCTAGACCTCTTAATAGAGTTATTTCAGATAAAATCAAAAATCCACTTACAGATGAGATTTTATTTGGAAAACTTAAAAAAGGTGGTTTAGTTAAAATTGATTTCAAAAACGATGAATTTGTTTTTGAGTATGAAAATTAAGGTTTATTATGAAAAAAGTATTATTATCAAGTTTAGCTGTTGCAACTTTTATTTTTACAGGTTGCACTGAAGAGAAAAAAGTTGAGTCAACTCCTACGACAAGTGAACAAAAAGTTGTTCAAAATGAAGTGAAAAAAGAAGAAACAAAAGAAACAAATACTCAAATTGTTTCTCAAGCTGCAAATGATGTAGCAAATACTGTTAAAGAAGCTACAAATAAAGTAGTTGAAAATTTAAAAAATGATGAAACAATTGCTCAAGCAAAAGAAAAAATTGTTGAAACAACTAAAGAAGTTGTAAATGAAACTATGAAAACAGCCCAAAAAGTTGTTGATGAGACAGTTAAAACTGTTGCTCCTGCAGTTGCTAAAGCTATTGAAAATGTTACTGCATCAACACCTGCAGTAGATGGAAAACAATTATTTGCATCTTGTGCTTCATGTCATGGTGCAAATGCAGAAAAAAAAGCTTTAAATATGTCACAAATAATTGCAGGTTGGGATAAGCAAAAAATCATTGATGCTTTAAATGGTTATAAAGCTGGAACTTATGGTGGACCTATGAAGGGTGTTATGTTAGGTCAAGTTAACAATAAGACTACCAGAAGTAAGTACGAATCCATGAGCGCAAAAGTACCGCTTCTCTATCCTGGAGGGTTAATTCCATGTTATTTTTCATTCCCCGCCGAAAGGCATAATCTTGCCCCGTGAACCAACTCGCCAAATCCTCCAGCGCCTACCTCCAGCAACACGCGCAGAATC
>JALRJW010000135.1 GCA_023268955.1 Aliarcobacter sp.
TTCAAAACTTTATGGCAACCAGGAACTGACCACGCAGGAATTGCAACGCAAAATGTTGTTGAAAAACAACTTTTAGCTGAAGGTACTACAAAAGAAGAATTAGGTAGAGAAGCGTTCTTAGATAGAGTTTGGAAATGGAAAGAGTATTCAGGTGGAACTATTGTTCACCAAATGAGAAAACTTGGAGTAAGTCCAGCTTGGTCACGTGAGCGATTTACTATGGATGAAGGTTTAAAAGAAGCAGTAAAAGAGGCTTTCGTTCATTTATACAATGAAGGTATGATTGTTCAAAATAATTATATGGTTAACTGGTGTACACATGATGGTGCATTATCTGATATTGAAGTTGAACACGATGAGGTAAATGGTAAATTTTATCACATGAATTATCATTTTGCTGATGGTTCAGGACACGTTACAGTTGCAACAACTAGACCTGAAACATACTTTGGGGATACAGCTATCATGGTTCACCCTGATGATGAAAGATATACTTCAATTGTAGGGAAAGAAGTAGTTTTACCTTTAACTGATAGAAAAATCAAAGTTATTACAGATTCTCACGTTGATATGGAATTTGGAACAGGTGTTGTTAAAGTTACTCCAGCACACGACCAAAATGACTACGAAGTAGGGAAAAGACACGATTTAGAGTTTATTACTTGTTTTGATGAAAAAGGTATTTTAAATGATTTCTGCGGAGAGTTCGCTGGACTTGAAAGACTTGAAGCAAGAGCAGTTATAGTTAAAAAACTTGAAGATGAAGGTTTCATTGTAAAAATTGAAGACCACAATCATCAAGTAGGACACTGTTATAGATGTAAAAATATCGTTGAGCCTTATATTTCTAAACAATGGTTTGTTAGAAAAGAAGTTGCTGCTGAGTCTATTAGAAAAACATATGAAGGTGAAACACAATTTCATCCACCACATTGGTTAAACTCTTATAGAGCTTGGATGGATGAATTAAGAGATTGGTGTATTTCAAGACAATTATGGTGGGGACATAGAATTCCTGTATTTAATTGTGATGATTGTGGACATCAATGGGCTGATAAAAAAGATGAGCCTGAAGCTTGTCCACATTGTGCTTCAAAAAATATCACTCAAGACCCAGATGTACTTGATACATGGTTCTCATCTGCACTTTGGGCCTTTTCACCATTAGGTTGGGGAAATAATGGACAAATGGGTGAAACTTTCAATGAAACAGATTTAAAAGATTTCTATCCAAATTCATTACTTATTACTGGGTTTGACATTATGTTCTTCTGGGTTGCTAGAATGATGATGATGGGTGAACACTTTAGAGGTGAATTACCATTTAAAGATATTTATATGCATGCCCTTGTTAGAGATGAGCACGGTGCAAAAATGTCTAAATCAAAAGGAAATGTAATTGATCCTCTTGATATGGTTGAAGAGCATAGTGCTGATATTATTAGATTTACATTAGCTTATTTAGCAATTCAAGGAAGAGATATTAAGCTTGGGGCTAAAAACTTAGAGCAGTTTAGAAACTTCACAAATAAACTTTATAATGCTTCTAATTTCCTTGCTTTAAATGTTGATACATTCCCTGATTTAAAAGATATTGAGATTGTAACTCCATTAGGAAAATATATGCAATCTAGACTTGCAAATGCTGTTAATGAAGTAAGAACAACACTTGATTCTTATAAATTCAATGAAGCAGCTTCTGTTTTATATAGATTTGTATGGACTGAATTCTGTGACTGGGGTATTGAGTATTCAAAAGCTTCTAAAGACTCTATTGTAGAGTTAGGTGCAATTTTCAAAGAAACATTAAGAATGGTTTCTCCATTTATGCCGTTTATTAGTGATTATTTATATCACAAATTATCAGGAACATCTTTAGAAGAGGGTGAATCTTTAATGATTCAAAACTTCCCAAAAGATATTAAAGAAGATGCACAAATTGAAGAGATGTTTGCTCTTATTGAAGAAGCAATTACAGCTATTAGAAGAGCTAAAGTTATTATTGATATGGGTAATTCAAAAATTGCAAAAGCTTATATTAAACTTGATAAACAAATTGACACAGCTGTTGCTAAACCGTTTATTGAAAAACTTGCGAAAGTTGAAGATTACTGGTATTTCACGGTCGATATTGGCTCTGAAACCCCAATAGAATGTTGGGCTTTCAAAGATTATGATGGCTTGGCAAACTCGCTTGTTAACATGATGAATTATGCAGTGACCAATGTTTCACAAGAGCAAGGTAAAACGTTGGAAAGTCGTTACAACTTTAGCTTAGATATCTCCACGCTGGAGCGCGTTCCAGTATTTAGTTACGAAATTTTGTACAATTTAGGCGAGTCCAGTGAACGAGCTTCAGGCTTAATGAAGGGCTTGTCCGCAGAGTCACCTAACGGCCTGCAAGTATGCTTGCATAATGAGATTGGTTATCGAAAAACCTTCAAAGATGTTTTTATTTCATTTGTTAACGCCGTAGATAGAGCTGCTAATATCCAACCTTTCTATTTTGCGATTAATGGAATGAAAATGCAGGGCGAATTAGTGGGTATTGTATCTGAAAAATTCTCTAAAGACGCTGACGGTGATATAGAAATCATTGAAACGACATCATTAATTTTGCCTGTAGACGCAAATACGGTCTCGGCTTCAGATTCTCAGGTACGTTCTTGGAGTTACGCTGATGGTACTTTGATCAACACTTATT
>JALRJW010000166.1 GCA_023268955.1 Aliarcobacter sp.
TTCTTCATATACAAAGTTATCTAAAAATAATCCAGCTGTAATAGCTCCACCATATCTAGTATTTGCAATATTACAAACATCTGCGATTTCAGATTTAATAGCTTTTCTTAAAAATCTATTAAAATCAAGTGCTGTAGCATACTCCCCTGCTTCATGTGAGTGTTTAACAGCTGTTTTCTTTAACTTATCACAGTTACCCATAACTCCTGTTGTATATTGACCAACACCAACTACACAAGCACCTGTCAAAGTTGCATAATCAAAAATATAATCAATATCTTTAATCTCATCTTGAGCATAACATAAACAATCAGCTAATACTAATCTTCCTTCAGCATCTGTATTTCTAACTTCAATTGTTTTACCATTTTTAGCAGTTAAAATATCATCAGGTTTATAAGCATTTCCAGCAACCATGTTTTCAACAGCTCCAACAATAGCATGAATTTCAACATCAAGTCCAAGTTTAGCAGCAGCCCAAATTGTTCCTAAAACTGCACAACCACCTGATTTGTCCATTTTCATAGTTACCATGAAATCAGCAGGTTTTAAAGATAATCCACCTGAATCATAAGTTAAACCTTTTCCAACTAATACAACTTTTTTCTTAGCATTTGCTGGCTTATAAGCTAAATGTATAAGTTTTGATTCATTGCTTGATGCTTTTCCAACACTATACATAGAGTTCATTTTATTTTTTAATAAATATTTTTCACCATGAACTGTAGCTTTGATATTTACATCTTTAGCAATTTCTTTTGCCACATCAGCCATAGTTTTTGGATAAAAATCAGCTGGTGGAGTATTTACCATATCTCTAACTTTGTTAACAGCTTTTGTTACAGTTTTAGATTCACTTAACACATCTTCAAGTTTCTTTGTAACTTTTTTAACAATGATATTAATAGTTTGCTTTTTCTTTGTTTCTTTGTTTGATTTATATGTATTAAACTCATAAGAAGAAAGATAGATACCTTCAACTATTGCTTTTAATTTTGAAGAACATTCACAATCTAATTCTAAGTTTGCTGTTGTAAATTTTGTAGCTTTAATTTTCTTAACAGCTTGCGTTATAGCAATTGCTAAACTTTCATAATCTTCATCTTCAAAACCAACAAATATTTTTTTAGATTCAGGTAAGAATACTGATGTTTCATCTTTAGCCTCAAACCCTAATTGCTCTAAAATTTCTTTTTCTTTTAAGTCTTTTATATCATTTGTTAAAACAATTTCTAAATCTGCTTCAACTTTTTTATCTATTAAATTAATTTTCAAACTATACTCCTTCTTGAAACTTTTTTTGTAGCTTTATTAAAATAAAATATTATACTTCCACCAGCTAGTAAAACAAATGGTAATGCAAAATACCAGTTTTCTTTAGCTATTTCTAGTAGTTTTAAGATTTCATTACCAAAATACCACACAGGTACTATAGTAATAGCAGCCCAACACCATGCATATCTTCATCGGGGAAACTCCTACCAACATCAACGATAATAGCTGAATTTTCAGTTTCACATACCATCATGTTTCCACCGATTTCATTTAATCCACCAA
>JALRJW010000220.1 GCA_023268955.1 Aliarcobacter sp.
TAGAGATTGTATCTACAACACAAATTGTATATACAAGAAAAATTGAACAAGTTATTTTAGAGATAAAAGATCAAATATCTCAACAAGTTCAGAAAATCATAATCATATTAGCAATTATTGTTCTTTTATGGGTGATTACATTTTTAGTAAAACTTACACTTAAGAAGTACTTCTCTCAAAATGAGAGTTACTATATGACAAATAAAGTAATCAACTTTACAGTTGTATTTTTAGTAATTATGGTAATACTTTTCTCATATATAGATAATGTTTCTTATGTAGTAACAATCTTAGGTTTCGCTTCTGCTGGTATTGCTATTGCACTTAAAGATTGGTTTATGTCTATTTTTGGATGGATGGTTATTGTAACATCAGGTTCTATTCAAGTTGGAGATAGAATAAAAGTTACAAGAAATGGTTTAGAAGTAGTAGGTGATGTTCTTGATATTTCACTATTTAAAATTACAATTAGAGAAGATATTACTTATACATCATATACAGTAAATAGAAGAACTGGTAGAATTTTCTTCATTCCAAATAACTACGTATTTTCTGAAATGATTGCAAACTATACACATGCAGGACTTAGAACTGTTTGGGATGGTATTGATATTACTATTACTTTTGATTCAAACCATAAAAAAGCACAGAAAATTGCTAGAGATATTTTAAAACACTATTCAAAAGGTTATACAGATATAACTAGAAAACAGTTATCAAAAATGAGAAATAAATATCAATTAAGAGCAACAGGTGTTGAGCCTAGAGTATTTACATTTATTGAACCTCATGGAATGGTGATTTCAGGATGGTATCTTACAAACTCTTACGCAGCACTTCAATTAAGAAGTACTATGAGTCCAGAAATATTAGATGCCTTTATGAAAGAGGATGATATTCATATCGCATATCCAACTTCACAAATCAATATTAATAGAACAGATAATGCTTATGGTGTAGCTATGAAAAGAAAAGAGATGCCAAAAGATTTAGAAGACGAAATTATAAGAAGATAAGACTAAGGAATAAATTTTAATGAATTTTTCAACAAATAAACCAAAAGTGTATTTTAAAACTTTTGGTTGTAGAACAAATGTTTTTGATACTCAAGTAATGATGAGTAATCTAAAAGATTTTGAAGTTACGCAAAATGAAAAAGAAGCAAGTGTAGTAGTAATCAACTCTTGTACAGTTACAAATAGTGCAGATTCAACAGCACGTGGGTATATTAGTTCTTTAAATAAACTTCCAAACAAACCAAGAGTTGTTTTTACAGGTTGTGGAGTTTGGACAAAGGGTGAGAGTTTATACAATGAAGATAAAATTGATGCACTTTTTGGACACTCAGAAAAAGAGAATATCAATGAACTTTTAAAAAAAGAAGAGAGATTCTTTCAAGCTGGTGATTTAGAGCATATTGATGAAACAATTGTTGAAGAGTTTATAGGTAAAAGCAGAGCATTTATAAAAATCCAAGAGGGATGTGATTTTAGATGTTCTTATTGTATTATTCCTTATGTAAGAGGTGATGCAAGAAGCTATAGTGAAGATAAGATTTTAGAACAAGTTACGACTTTAGCTACAAATGGCTTTGGGGAGTTTATTTTAACAGGAACAAATGTTGGTTCTTATGGTAAGAAACAACATACTTCTTTAGCAAAACTTCTTAAAAAAATGTCTCAGATTAAAGGTGTGAGAAGAATTAGAATGGGAAGTATTGAACCTATTCAAATCGATGATGAATTTAAAGAGATTATAAATGAGCCATTTATGGCAAAACATCTTCATATTGCACTTCAACACACTTCAAAAGATATGCTAAAAATCATGAATAGAAGAAACAAAGTTTTATCTGATTTAGAACTTTTTGAGTTTTTAAGTTCAAATGGTTATGCACTAGGAACTGATTTTATTGTAGGGCACCCTGGTGAAACTGACGCGTTATGGAAAGAGGCTATGGATAATCTT
>JALRJW010000235.1 GCA_023268955.1 Aliarcobacter sp.
GTGGTGGAGGAGATAGCAACTGAAAGTCCAGATGTACAATCTCCAAACGTGGATGAAGCGACTGAATAATAAAAACAGTTGACAATCTGTGGGAAGAACAATAAAATCTTGTGCTTTTTCAGTAATGTAAAAATAGAGCTAGCAATTACTAAAGAAAATATTGAAAATTTAGAAAATGAGTTACCAATAAATATTAATTTTTATTTAAAGTATATACATTTGCCCCACTATATCTTCTTGAAAAAGTCGAAATAATAGAAATATCAGAACCATTAAAAGCATAAATACTTTGGTCATAATCCCCAACGCAAAATAAAGAATTAGGTTTAAAAGCATCAAGCAATCTTCCTTGCAAAGGATTTGTGTCTTGATACTCATCTACTAAAATTTCTTTAAAATCAAACTTTGTTTCTTGCAAAGTTGCCAACATTAAAGTTAATAAATCGTCAAAATTTACATAACCATATTTAGTTTTTAGTTCACTAAATTCATCAACAACATCTTCATAAATTAAAGTATAAAGTTCATGGGGTGGAGATTTTTTCTTTATCCATTCACCAAAAGTTTCACCCTCATTTGAGTTTAAATATAAAGAGTATAAATCATATAAATAACCACCATCATAAGGTGCTGCTTCATCACTTCTTTCATAAAAAACTCTTTTTTCATATAGAGATTTAAAAAGTGTTTTTAACTCATTTGGTTGTTTTAGTGTTATCTCTTTGTTTAGTTGTTTTAAAAGCTTATATGAAACTGAATGAAAAGTTCCTGCCATAATTGAAGTTGCAACATCTTTATCAAATATTTTAGCAACCCTTGCAACCATTTCAGCAGCTGCTTTATTTGTAAAAGTTAAAAGTAAAATCTCATTTGGTTTTACTCCACTTTTTATCAAATTAGCAATTCTTCCAACTATAGTGGAAGTCTTTCCCGTCCCTGCACTTGCAATTACTAAGTTATATCCAGGTTGGCATGTTGCGGCGTTTAATTGTTCTTGATTCAAATTTGATAATGGCATATTATTTGAAGGCTTGTGTTTTTAAAATCATTTTGGAATATTATCTAAAGAAAATTAAATTATAGATATTACTATTTATTCTAAATTATTATCTTGATTAATTAATTTCCTATGTAATATGTAATTAATAATAAATGTATCAAGAATATGGTTCAATACATAAAAAATTAATTAAATGAAAAGAATATGAAAAATTTAAAAACTACAATAAAAAGCCTTGATGATTTAGCAGTTTATGCCAATTACTCTTTTATAGATAATTTAGTATCAGACCCGCAAGCAAAGAAAAATGGAGAAAATCACTATCCAAGGGAAGTTTACAATGGTCACTATGTTCCTGTAACACCAACACCCCTAAACAAACCTCAATATATTGCTCATAGCAAAATATTTTTTGAAGAGTTAGGATTTGATGATTCTTTAGCATTAAATGAAGAGTTTATGAAAATGTTTAGTGCAGACATTTCAAATGTTCCAAAACCTTTAAGAAATATTGGTTGGGCAACGGGTTATGCTCTATCAATTTATGGAACAGAATATTATCAACAATGCCCATTTCAAACAGGTAATGGATATGGAGATGGTAGAGCTATTTCTATCCTTGAAACTGTAATCAACGATAAAAGATGGGAAATGCAATTAAAAGGTGCAGGAAAAACTCCTTATTGCAGAGGTGCTGATGGACGTGCTGTTTTAAGGTCAAGCATAAGAGAATTTTTAGCACAAGAGCATATGCATGCCTTAAACATTCCTACAAGCAGATCTTTGTGTTTATATACATCACTAACTCAAACTGTAAAACGTCCATGGTTTAATCAAAACTCTTATTCAAAAGACCCTGAAGTTATGATTGATGAAAATATTGCTATTTCAACAAGAGTTGCTCCATCATTTATAAGGGTTGGACAATTAGAACTATTTGGAAGACGGGCTCGAAAAAATGAACATCCAAAAGCAAAAGAAGAGTTAAAACAACTTGTTTTACACGCTATCAAAAGAGAGTATGACAACGAAATTGATGATAGTTTACCATTTGAAGAAAAAATTGTTTTATTTGCTTTAAACTTTAGAGAAAGATTAACAAATTTAGTTTCAAATTGGATTAGAGTTGGATATTGTCAAGGTAACTTC
>JALRJW010000221.1 GCA_023268955.1 Aliarcobacter sp.
TGGTTGTGACACAGCGGTGAAAGCGTGGCGCGCCATCGTTGTAGCATCGAAAGCAACCGGTGGGCACTCTGATTCCCAATGCTTTGATTAATTGGTTCAAAGAACGCATAGTTCACGAAACCTACATCAACGACTACCTCAATGAAGCACACGATATCCGTGATTTCGAGTTTTGCGAAAAATTCTTGGACTATTCTTCGATCAGCGTAAAAACAGTAGGAGCTGAAAATATCCCCACCGAAGGAGGGGCCATTTTCGCAGCCAATCACCCACTAGGCGGAACGGACGCTTTGGCCATTTTGGTCAGTATTGGACGCTATAGAAAAGATGTGAAGTTCTTGACCAACGATCTGTTGGAACAAATTATGAACCTCCGCGGCTTGTTCGTCGGCGTAAATGCGTTTGGTGCTAACGCCCGAGAAAATATCCGCAAAGTTGATGAGCTCTTTGCCAGTGATAACGCTGTATTCATTTTCCCGGCAGGGTTGGTTTCTCGAATGACACGCCATAAGGTGATTCGAGACTTGGACTGGAAAAAGACCTTCATCACCAAGGCAAAACGCCACCAAAAGCCCGTCGTACCGGTACATATAAGTGGCCGACTTAGTCGCAGATTTTACATCGTAGCCAAGATTCGCAAGTTCCTTGGCATCAAAATCAATATCTAACGTTTCACCAATATGTCTATAAAATTCGCCCATAACCCCAACAAGTTTTCCATTTTTATACCCACTTAAAGGATAAATATTGTTATTTACACAAACACTAAATGTATTATTTTTTTGTAAAAATTTTTTTTCATTTTCAAGTAGACTTAAATCTTTATGATAAATACTAGAATGTAAATTCTTATAGTTATGTACAAAAGTATTCAATGCAGTAAAATCATATTTATTAGGAAGTAAAACAGAAAAAATTGAAGCAATATTTTTTATTTTATTTAAATCTAATTCTCCAAATTTATTTAAATTTCCAGCTAATTCTTTCAATGCTTTAGCTTCATAAATCAGTTCATCCCTTGATTTATTTTGTGTATTATATTTTTTAAGTATTACGTCAACTGTTTCATCTATGTTTGAAAAGGCATATTTCCATCCTAAAATTGAAGCTTTTACAAATGCATCAACTTTCTTAGGGTATTTTTTTAAGGTAGCTTCAGATGTATAGAGAATATCTCCATAAAAGTCATATCCAAAATCTTTTGGATGTAAAATTGTAGATTCATAACCTCTTTTTGCAAGCTCGTAAGGCTTATCAACAATATACCCTGAAATAGCATCAGTTTTTTTATTGATTAAATCCTCAACGCCAAATGTAACCTCTTTTTCTCTGTAATTAACCCCAAATGATTTTAGAAATACATACAAAGGTAATTTCTTTTCAAAAAAACTTGAAATTTCAATAGTTTTTTCCTTTAAATCCAAAGGAGAATTAATACCGTTTTCTCTTAAAGTAATTAAAGCTAAAGGAGATTCTTGAAAAATAGCAGCTAATGATACAATAGGTTTTCCAGCAAGCTTTTCATATACTAGTGTAGAATCACCTATACCAAAAGTCAGATCATTTTGTATAACGTCATCTACAGGATTTTCATTAGATAATTCATCAAAAGATACATTTAATTCATCAGTATCATAATAACCTTTTTCCAATGCCATATAAAAGCCAGCAAATTGAAATTGGTGTTTCCATTTTAATTTTAAATTAACATCAGTGCCTGAAAATAAAAAATTAAAAAATAGAACTAAAATAAATAAAATTCTCATCTAATACCTTGATTATATTGTAAAAGAAATATTATATTTATTTTTTCATATAAAAGACATTATTAGAACATTTTAAATTACAATAATGCCTCTATCCAATTAATAACTTGATTTAAAGATTCAGGTTCTTTTTTAGATAAAAAAACATAGGGTTTATTTTTTCTATTTTCTTTTACATCTTTTTCCATATCAACTAAATCAATCTCAACATAAGGTGCTAAATCTGTTTTATTTACAATCAATAAATCAGAAAATAAAAGTCCAGCTCCTTTTTTTCTAGGAATATCAGCACCTTGTGCCACATCAATAACATAAGCATAATAATCAATTAACTCATAAGAAAAAGTCGCACTTAAATTATCCCCACCACTTTCCACAAAGATAATATCAGGGTTAAATTTCTCTTCAAGTTCAACTACAGCTTTTTGATTCATAGAAATATCATCTCTAATGGCGGTATGAGGACAACCTCCCGTTTCAACTCCAATAATTCTATCTTCTGGCAAATCAAGTGATTTTTTAAGATAGTTTGCATCTTCTGTTGTATAAATATCATTTGTAACAATTCCAAGACTATATTTGTCTTTTAAAGTATTTGTTAAACTCTCAATCAAAGAAGTTTTACCACTTCCAACTGGTCCTGCAATTCCTATTTTTAAACTCATTCTTTTCCTTTAAGTAGTAAACATTTTTGGTTCTAAATTTTTATGTGAAAAAATTATTTCTTCAAAAAGTGGATTAAAATTTGTTATTTTATTTTCTTTATTTTTAAATATAATTTCTTCTAAGATATCATCAAATTCAAAAAGCATTTGTTGTATATCACTTGGTTTTATTCTTGTGTTTTTTAATGTAGTTACAGCTATATTTACTAAATTTTTTTTTGTCCACATTACTATGAAATCTTCTATGTCAATATTTAAATCATATGCTAAACAAGACAAAACAACTATTTCATTTCCATGGGTTTTTTTATTTTTTATTAAATCATAGTATTTTTCTATAATTTGGCATTTTGCTAATTTTTTTGTCTGTGTATAATAGTTAAAGCCTATATCACTTGATGCTTTTGCATACTCATATGTTAAAAAAGAGCTATAAGTATTATCCAATTTGTTTATAAGAGGGAGTTTATCCCTTTCCAAAGCATCATAAACTTTTTTTACTACAACAAATTCCATCTTAGAATATTGATCAATTATTAAATTCTCAAGATAATTTTTTAAAGAGTTTATATCATAAACTTTTTGCTTAATTACATGTGGTTCTAAACCAAATGAGTGAACAAAAATACCCGATGGAAAACTTCCATCAAGTATTTGCATAAATCTTGCTAAACTCTTAAGATGTGATTTAGTGTGAGTGATGTGCTTTACCATTTGGTTTAAAATATCCCGTCTTTTTTTCTACTTTTAAAAAATTATTTTTATATGCATCTTTAATAATATCTTGTAAAGAAATATCATCTAAAACAGTGATTTTGAAATCTTCAATTTGTACAGGTTGATGTCTATTTCCAATCTCATAAGCATATTTTGCAAAGGTCAAAGCATCTTCAAATTTAAGTTCAAAAATCTCATCTTCACTTCTTGAAACTTTTATTGCATATCCATTTTCATCCACTAAAATATCATTTTCATGCAAATGTGTGAATTTTACTTTTATTATAAAATCTACTTCATTTTTAGAAACAGCAGTTAAATTTGGCTTTTGCATATCAAACCAAGATAACTCTACTTCATCATCAAAATCAATATTTCTTTTTATATCAACTATTTTTTTTATCATA
>JALRJW010000226.1 GCA_023268955.1 Aliarcobacter sp.
TTTAACTTAGTGCTTCTATCTTCAGCATAAACTCTTTTTCCATCTTTAATGTCATATTTCCAAATAGGAGCACTTGCTTTAAAATCTTCAACAAATTCATCAATCATTTCTAATGCAACTCTTCTTTTTGGTGAATAAACAGCTGCAATGTATGAACTTTGATGATTTAAAACATCACCTGTAGAATGTGCCATTAAAACTAAGGCATTGTTTTGCTTTGCTTTATTTTGCCATTGTTCAAACCAATTTTCTAATATAGGTAAATAAATATCAAAGGATAAACCTTCAATTTCATTCTCATCTCTAACAACACCAACAAATGTCAACATAGCTCCAAAATTTGAAGATTTATATTCATTATGCCATCTTGTTGTTATTTCATTTACACTTAAAGGACCTGCTACAATTTCTAATTTCGACATAAATCAACCACCGCAAACAGGAGGCAAAAGTGAAATTTTATCTCCATCATTTAAAGATATATCTTTTGAACACACCATAGTGTCGTTTACAGCAACTGCACATTTTCCTAGCCAAGAACTAACATCACTATCATTTTTTAAAATATCACTAAGCTCATTTAAATTCTTGATATCTAAACTCATAGATTCTTTATTTATAGGTCCTAAAAATTCAACTTGTACCACAATTAAACCCTTATTTACAATTTTTAGATATTATACCAAAATTAATTTTATTTCAAATTTGGAAGATTTTATGATTTTTGGAAAAATAGATTTTATCAACTTATTGCCTTTTCACATATACTTAAAAAAACATATTCAATCTTCACAAGTTAAATTGATTGTTGAGCATAATAAATCTTATCCATCAAATATAAATAATAAATTTTTAAAAGGAAAAGTAAATAGTGCTTTTATCTCTTCAATTGCTTCATACAAAAAGAAGTCATTGAATTTAGGGATAATTGCTAAAAATGATGTTCAATCTGTACTTTTGATTTGTGGGGAAAATAAAGAAGATTATCAATCACAAACTTCAAATGCTTTAGCAAAAGTTTTAAACCTTGAAGGTGAAGTTATTATTGGAGACAAAGCTTTAAAGTTTTTTCATGAAAACAAAGATAAAGAGTTTATTGACCTAGCAAAATATTGGAAAGACAAATATAATTTACCTTTTGTATTTGCTAGATTATGTTTTAATAAAGATGGAAATAAACTGCAAAAGATTGTTAAGAAGTTTAAAAAAGAGCATATCAAAATACCTAGATATATTTTAAATCAATATTCAAAAAGATCATCAATTTCTCAACAAAACATTTTAGAATATCTAAAAAAAATTGATTATGAAATTTCTTATAAAGAAAAAAAAGCATTAAAACTATTTTTTGGTTTATGCAAAGAAAAAGGACTACTATAAATGGATGTATTTGATAGTGCAATACTAGCTGTTATTGAAGGAATCACAGAATTTTTACCTATATCTTCAACGGGACACTTAATTGTAGCAAGTGAATTTATGGGATTAGAACAAACAAATGTGAATAAGGCATATGAAGTGATTATTCAATTTGCAGCAATTTTAGCTGTGATTTTAAATTATCCTTCAAAATTTACCTTTGCCCATGTTAATTTATGGACTAAGGTTTTTATAGCATTTTTACCAATAGCAGCAATTGGATTTATATTTTCAGATTATGTTAAAGCAATGTTTTCAATTCAAATTGTTGCTTGGATGTTTATAATTGGTGGAGTTGTTTTTTTAATAGTTGAAAAATATTATAAAGAGACTGAAAGACATACAAATGATGTGGAAGATGTTTCATATAAACAATCTTTATATATAGGACTTGCTCAAATATTTGCTTTAATTCCAGGGACTAGTAGAGCGGGTTCAAGTATTATAGGTGGTATGTTAGCTGGATTAAGTAGAAAAACAAGTACTGAATTTTCATTTTTATTAGCTTTTCCTGTAATGTGTGCTACAACTGCATATGACTTACTTAAACACTACAATGAATTACTTCATCCTGATAATCTTATGAATTTAGCTGTAGGATTTGTAGTCGCTTTTATAGTTGCATTTTTAACTATAAAACTATTTTTAAAGTTTTTAGAAAACTTTACATTTGTAGCTTTTGGTATTTATAGAATTATTTTTGGTGTATTTTTACTGCTAGTTTTCTAAAATAGTTTTAACTATTTTAGAAGCAGCATCCTTTGAGATACTACTTTTTAAACCTTCACTTATTTTTTTAATATCACAAGATAAAAGTTCTAAAAAATCATCTTTATTTAATTCATCTTCATTTTTCAAAAAACATAAATTTTTATCTAATAAATCTTTTGCATTATAGTACTGATGATTAGCAGCTGCATATTTGTATGGTACGAAAAGTGCCGGCAAATTATTTGCAGCTAATTCCCACAAAGTTGAAGCCCCTGCTCTACTTACACAAAAATCACACTCATTCATTTTAGAGATAAAATCTTTAGTAAAATCAAAAACATCTACCTTAATTCCTAGCTTTTCATACTCATTTTTAACTCTGTCAAAATCATTTTTTCCAGCTTGATGAATAATTTTAATTCCTTTTTCATTTAAATCTTTTGCTACATTCAAAGCAAAATCATTAATAGCTCTTGCCCCTTGAGAACCCCCAAAAAATCCTATAGTTTTTATTTCAGTTCTAACTCTAGCTGTTTGAAAAAACACTGAACTCACAGGATAATCTTTGATTTTTGAAGAGTCTAAATATGAAGAAAAAATCTCTTTTGCATATTTTTTAGTTGTTTGATTTAATTTACCCATAACAGAGTTTTGTTCATGAATATACAAGTTACAATTTTTT
>JALRJW010000077.1 GCA_023268955.1 Aliarcobacter sp.
TTGGCTTTAATTTCATACATTCCATCTTGTGTCCAGTTTGAAACATTGAATTGTGTACTAAATTCTCCGTTTGCGTCTGGGGCTACTTGATCAACAGCAACAACATTTTGTCCATTTGGAGAAATTACTCTAAGAGTTACATCAGTTAGGTTTGATGTAGTTTCTCCAGAAACAGAAATTATGTTTCCATCTTCTTCAGATACAGCAAATGTTCCCCCAAAACCACAGCACTCATCTTTTCTTTTTAATTCAACAAGTTGTATATCTTTTACAATATTTAGTATATTTTCTAATTTTGAGTTATAAGGAATATTTAGTTCGCTAGGAGTTCCAAGTTTTAACATTCTATGCCCATGACAAGAGTTGTGAAGCCCTACTTTGTGATTAAAAGATACATCAATATTTAAATTTTCAATTCCAATAACATCATGCATAAATTCACATACTTCGTATATTGAAGCTTTAACTTTGTTAAAGTCAGTGTCATTATCAAAGAAACTTGCATAATGATCTTTTACCATTGATACACAAGAACCACTAGGTGCAACTATATAATCATATTTTTTAAAGATATTTACAAATCTTTTTGCTAATTTTTCAACATCTTTTGAGCAACCAGAGTTAGCCATAGGTTGACCACAACATGTTTGATCAAGGGGATATTCAATATCAAGATTTAAGTTTTTTAAAATTTTATAAGTTGATTTACAAATTTCAGGATAGAGTTCATTCATAAAACAGGGAATAAAAAGTCCTATTTTCATTAATTCTCCTTAGTAAGATATAATGAAATAGTATTACTTTTATATGAGATAGTTATGATAATTTTGAATTATTGTTCAATTTGAGAAATTTTTACGCCATTATCTTTAATGAATTTTGAAATCACATTTGAATCTGTATGTTCATATGCTCTATCATAAACAATCTCTTTAATTCCTGCTGCTATTAAATTTTTTGAACATTCACTGCAAGGTTCTAGGGTAACATAAATAGTTGCACCTTCAATACTTATACCTTTTCTAGCAGCCCAAATTAAAGCATTCATTTCAGCGTGAATTTCGTATGTTTTTGACCAATCATGGTGTTCTTTTGTATATTCACCATTCCAGTGCTCTTTGCAGTTTGTATATCCAGCTGGAGTTCCGTTGTATCCAGTTGATAAAATTCTTCCTTCTTTAACTATAACAGCACCCACTTGTTTTGACACACATTTTGAAGCTGTTGCAATTTCTTTTGCTATGTTTATAAAGTTTCTATCACTAATCATTTCATTAGCCTTAATAATTTTTTGTAATTATATTCTATTAAAAAACTCATTTGCCTTAATCGTCCAAAAACTTAAATGAACCTTTTTTCTAGTTATTTATAGCTAAAAATTATCATTTTTGTGATAATATATGCAAAATTTTGTAAAAAAAGGTCTAATATGGAATTTAAAGATATCAAAGAATTAATCAGAGTTTTTGATAAAAGTGAGTTAAACAAATTAAAAATCAAAGATGGTGATTTTGAGATTTCTATGCAAACTGGTTTTGAGGGAACTGTAGTTACAACTACTGCTGCGCCTGCTGTAGCTGCTGCACCTGCGCCTATTGCTGCTCCAACTGCTGCACCTGTTGCTGTTGCAACTGAAACTGCTTCTGCACCTGCTGCTATTTCAGGTGAAACAATTAATGCTCCAATGGTAGGTACATATTATGCATCACCATCTCCTGAGTCTCCAGCATTTGTTAAAAAAGGTGATACAGTTAAAAAAGGTCAAACTTTATGTATCTTAGAAGCAATGAAAATTATGAATGAAGTTGAAGCGGAATTTGATTGTAAAATCGTTGATATCTTACTTGAAAATGGATCTCCTGTAGAATATGATATGGCAATGTTTGTTGTAGAAAAATTATAATAGAGTAATTTATCATGGCAGAAATTAAAAAAATACTAATTGCTAATAGAGGTGAAATAGTTCAAAGAGCTATCAGAACTATTAGAGAAATGGGTAAAAAATCAGTTGCTGTATATAGTGCTGGTGATAAAAATGCTTCATATTTAAAGCATGCTGATGAGGCTATTTGCATTGGAGATGTTAAATCTGTTGATTCTTATTTAAATATCCCTGCTATTATCACTGCAGCTGAAATTACAGGTTGTGATGCAATTTTCCCAGGTTATGGTTTCTTATCTGAAAACCAAGACTTTGTAGAAATTTGTCAACTTCACAATATTAAATTTATCGGTCCATCTGTTGAAGTAATGGAAAAAATGGCTGATAAATCAAAAGCTAAAGAAGAGATGATTAGAGCTGGTGTTCCTGTTGTACCTGGTTCTGATGGTGCTGTTCATAGTGTTGCTGAAGGTAAAAAAGTTGCTGCTGAGATTGGTTATCCAATTATGGCTAAAGCTGCCGCTGGTGGTGGTGGTAGAGGTATGAGACTTATCGAAAATGAAGATAAGTTCGAACAACTTTTCACAGCTGCATCAAGCGAAGCATTAGCAGCATTTGGTGATGGAACTATGTATCTTGAAAGATTTATCAATAACCCAAGACATATTGAAGTTCAAGTTATTGGAGATTCTCACGGAAATGCTATTCATATTGGTGAAAGAGATTGTTCATTACAAAGAAGACACCAAAAAGTTATTGAAGAATCACCTGCAATTTTATTAAATGATGAAACAAGAGCTCATTTACATGAAGTTGCTGTTAAAGCTACTAAATACTTAAAATATGAAGGTGCTGGTACTTTTGAATTCTTAGCAGATGATAAACAAAATATCTATTTTATGGAAATGAATACAAGACTTCAAGTTGAGCATCCAGTTTCTGAAATGGTATCTGGTTTAGATATTATTGAATGGATGATTAAAGTAGCTGAGGGTGAACATTTACCTTCTCAAGATTCTATTAAATTTAGAGGTCATGCAATTGAAGTTAGAATTACAGCTGAAGATCCAAATTCATTCTTGCCATGTCCAGGAAAAGTATCTCAATGGTTTGTTCCTGGTGGAAGAAATGTAAGAGTTGATTCTCACGTTTACGCTGGATACGTTGTACCTCCATACTATGACTCAATGATTGGAAAACTAATCGTTTGGGGAAGAGATAGAAACAAAGCTATTAATATTATGAAAAGAGCTTTAAATGAATTTGAAGTAGAAGGAATTAAAACAACTATTCCATTCCACCAAAAAATGATGGAAAATGAAGACTTTATTTCAAATAACTACGATACAAAATACTTAGAAGGTTACAAAAGTCTAGACGACTTATAAAAAATAACTTTTTCTTATAATCTAAAAGTATATTTTAATATACTTTTAGATATAATCCGCCAATTTACACACAGACATATACTATTTTTAAACGATTGATAAAATTAAAAACTAATTAAAAATATCACTAAATAATAATCTACTTTAAAATTGAGTTGTAAAAGTAAGAATGAAAGATAGTCTTTTATGAGGGTGTGTATTTTAAATATATACTTAAGGTAAAAAATGACTTTTAATGAATTTAATTTCAAAACAAACTTACAAAAAGCAATCGATGATGCTGGTTTTAAAGAACCAAGTCCAATTCAAGAACAAGCAATTCCTGTTATTTTAGATGGAAAAGATATTGTTGGTCAAGCTCATACAGGTACAGGTAAAACAGCAGCATTTGGTCTTCCTGTTTTAAACAAAATGAAATGTAATGGTAGTGTTGAAGCAGTTGTTATTGTTCCAACAAGAGAACTTGCAATGCAAGTAAGTGATGAGCTATTTAGATTTGGTAAACACTTAAATATCAACACAGCAACAGTTTATGGTGGTCAATCTTATTCAAGACAATTAAAACATATTGAAAATGCAAGTATTATTATTGCAACTCCAGGAAGATTTTTAGACCTATTAAGAGGTGAAAAAATTGATATTAAACCTGATTATGTAATCTTAGATGAAGCAGATGAAATGCTAGATATGGGATTTTTAGATGATATTAAAGAAATCTTTACTTTCATGCCTGAAAATAGACAAACTTTATTATTCTCTGCAACAATGCCACAAGCAATTAAAAATCTTGCTCAAACTATTTTAAAAGAGCCAGAATTTATTACATTAACTAAAAAAGATATCACTAACTCTAAAATTACTCAAACTTATTATGTTGTTGATGAAAGAGAAAGAGATGATGCTTTAATTAGATTATATGATTTCAAAAACCCTGAAAAATCAATTATTTTCTGTAGAACTAAAAAAGAAGTAGATAGGCTTTCAACTTTCTTAGTATCTCAAGGATTCTCAGCTAAAGGTCTTCATGGTGATATGGAGCAAAGACAAAGAGAAGAAGCTATTAATGCATTTAAAAAAGGTAAATTAGAAGTATTGATTGCTACTGATGTTGCAGCTAGAGGACTTGATGTTAATGACGTAACTCACGTATTTAACTATCACTTACCATTTGATAGTGAATCATATGTTCATAGAATCGGTAGAACTGGACGTGCAGGAAAAGAAGGTATGGCTGTTTCTATTATTACTCCACATGAATTTAGAATGATGCAAAAAATTGAAAAAAATATTGGTGCAAAATTAGAAGCAAAAATTGTTCCAAATGTAACTTCTGTTAAAGAGAAAAAAATTACTACTTTAAAAGATAAAGTTAGAAATCAAGATATTAAAGATTACGCTTTAAAAATTGTTGATGATTTAAAAGAAGAGTTTGATATTTCTACTATTGCATTTAAATTAGCTTCAATAATTGCTGCTGATACTTATGTAAAAGGTAACAATACTATTGGTAAATCTGAATCAGATCTTCAAAGACTAATCGAAAACTCTCAAAAAAGTAGAGAAGATGATAGAGGTGGAAGAAGAAATAGAGGTGGAAGAGGTGGTAACTCTTCATCTAGAAGAGGAGGACCAAGAAAAGAAGGTTCTTCAGATAGCAGAGGCCCAAGAAGAGAAGGTTCATCTGACAATAGAGGATCTAGAAGAGAAGGCTCTTCAGAAGGTAGAAGTGACGACTCAAGAGGATCTAGAAACGGTGGTTTTAGATCAAGAGGTGGAAACGGAAGAGGTAACTCTTCATCATCTAGAAGAAGAGGTTAAACCTCTTCTTTGATTAATCAATCTTTTCTAATACACTCTTAACTTTCAAAAAATAAAATCCCAGAATCTTATATTTTCATATCTTTTTTATAAAAATGTAAAAAGAATTCCAAAATTTGTAAGGAATAAAATATAGAGATTTTTAATATATTAAAACCAATATCTATAATATTTTAAGTTTCATTTAAGTTTAATGTAATTTAAGTTTCACTAATATTCTGCCATTAAAATATTACAAAATAATTACAAGGAAAAATTTTGGATATCAAAACAATAGATACCTTTAACAAAGCAACAGATAAAACTTTGCCAAGTTTTGCTAAGTTTTCACTTGCGATGGTTTTCATTGCAATAGTTTTTATTTGGTCTTACACATCTCACGGAAGTGTTCCAAATAATACATTTTTAATCATAGGTGCAGTTTTTGGTGCATATATGGCTATGAATATTGGTGCAAATGATGTTGCAAACAATGTTGGACCAGCTGTTGGTTCAAAAGCTCTTACTTTAGGTTCAGCTATTATTATTGCTGCTATATTTGAAGCTAGTGGAGCTATTATAGCAGGTGGAGATGTTGTTAAGACTATTAAAAAAGGTATTATTGATCCAGGGTTGATTTCTAATCCAGAAATCTTTATTTGGGCTATGACAGCTGCTTTATTATCAGCTGCTTTATGGTTAAACTTTGCAACTTCAATTGGTGCTCCTGTTTCTACGACTCACTCAATTGTTGGAGGAGTTATGGGTGCTGGTATTGCAGCTGCTGGTTTTGCTATCGTTTCTTGGGGAACTATGGGAAAAATTGCTGCTTCGTGGGTTATTTCACCAATATTAGGTGGTGTTATTGCTGCATCATTTTTGTATTTTATAAAGACTAAGATTATATTCCAAGATAATATGCTTGAAGCTGCTAAAAAGTTTGTTCCATATTTAATTGCTCTTATGACTTGGGCATTTTCTACTTACATTATTTTAAAAGGTATTAAACACCTTATTAAATTAAATTTCATTACAGCTGCTATTATTGGTTTAATTATCTCAATTATTGTTTATTTTGTTGTAAAACCTATGATTGCTAAAGCTGCTTTAAAAATTGAAAATAACAGAGCTGGTGTAAATACACTATTTACTATTCCTTTAATTTTCTCAGCTGCCCTACTTTCTTTTGCTCATGGTGCAAATGATGTTGCAAATGCAATTGGACCCCTTGCAGCTATTAATGATGCAGTTATGAACGCTTCAATATCATCAAAAGTTGGTATTCCATTCTGGGTTATGTTAGTAGGTGCTTTAGGTATTGCAGTTGGTTTAGCATTATATGGACCAAAATTAATTAAAACTGTTGGTTCAGAAATTACAGAATTAGACCAAATTAGAGCTTATTCTATTGCTATGGCTGCAGCTATTACAGTAATTATTGCTTCACAATTAGGATTACCTGTTTCTTCAACTCACATTGCAGTTGGTGGAGTATTTGGGGTTGGATTTTTAAGAGAATATTTAGATTCAAATGAAACAAGAATTACGCATAAATTAAGAAAAAAATTCAAGAAACATAAAAAAGAATTAGATGCAATGAATCATGATTTAGAAAAACTTGAAAAAAAAGAAGAAAAATCTAAAAATGATTACATTAAAATTGTTGAACTATATAGAGGTATCGATAAAAAAGAGGCTTTAGTTAAACAAGAGAAAAAAGATATCAAAGAAGAAAAAAGAACTACTTATGTAAAAAGAGATGCTGTTAAAAAGATTATAGCTGCATGGATTATTACGGTTCCTGCCGCTGCTTGTTTATCTGCAATCGTATTCTTCACAATCAAAGGGATTATGTCTTAATTTAGACAAATCTCCTTATTTACTTATATACTTTATGATAAAATTCCTCAAATTTAGGATTTTATCATATAGGAACTTTCCATCGAAGCTTTAATTTCTGTTGCAACTATTTATCTTTTCATTATTATTGGTTTTGTTTTTAAGAAGGTTTTTAAAGAACAAGTAAATGAAAGAACGGTTGTACTTTTAAATTTATATTTTTTATCACCAATTTTGATTTTTTGGGGATTAACCAGAGCTGAAATTAACAGTGACTTTTTAAAAGTCCCATTAATTTATTTTATTGCAGTTTTTATTGCACTGTTTTTAGCTTATTTTTATTCAATGAAAGTTTTTAAAAGTGATAAAGAAGATAAATCTATATTCTTAGCTTCTTCAATGGTTGGTAATACAGGAAATCTTGGAATACCTTTAGGAATTGCTTTATTTGGAATTCAAAGTGTTCCTTATACCTCTTTATTAAATATTGCAAATGTTTTTTATATTTATATTTTCTCAGTTTATTTTTTTGCTGGGGATAAATTTAGATTTATGGATGCTATAAAAGAGATTTTCAAAATGCCTGCTATATTAGCAGCTGTGTTAGCATTGGCATATAATTATTATGGTTTTAAATTTAATGATGATTTTGAAAAGCTATTTACAATGGGTGCTTATGCTGCTATTGTTATGCAACTTGTAATTTTTGGAATTTTTATTGCACAAGTTAAAATTAAAACTGCTAATTGGAAATTATCATTAAATATTTCTTTTTTTAAACATTTAGCTTTACCATTTATTGGAGTTATTGTAATTTTACAATTTGATTTAAATCCTATGATTGCAGCTGTATTATTCATGGAATTAGCCGTTCCTTTAGCTGTAAACAATATAAATATTTCAGCTTTATATAATTGCAAACCAATCGATACTACTTTTTCTGTGTTGATTAGTTCAGGTGTTTTTATTGCATTTGTGTATTTTTATATCTTAATTATTAATCATTATTTTGGAATGTAAAAATGTGTGGAATAGTTGGTTGTAATTTTATAAGTGATAATTTTAGTGATGCATTAAAGCATTTAGAAAATCGTGGTCCTGATTTTCAAGATATGAAAATCATTGATGGCAACTCTTTTGGTCATACTAGACTTTCTATTATTGATTTGGATGCTGAAGCAAATCAGCCTATGATTTTTAATAATATCTTACTCATATTTAATGGTGAAATCTATAACTATAAACAACTTATAAAAGATGAAAATCTAGAAGTAAAAACAGCTTCTGATAGTGAAGTGATAATCAGACTTTATCAAAAATATGGAAATGATTTTTTAAATAAATTAAACGGAATGTTTAGTTTTTGCATTTATGATATGAATAATAAGAGTTTCTTTTGTGCTAGGGATAGATATGGTAAAAAACCATTTTTTTACTATTTTAAA
>JALRJW010000092.1 GCA_023268955.1 Aliarcobacter sp.
GAACTTTGACCTAATAAATGTATCAATTTTAATTTGATCATTTGAACACTTTGTTAAAAAATGCTCAAAAAATCAAACCATAAAGAACGCCCTAAAAAAATAGCCTAGTCGTTTAAGCTATTCTTTATAGGATGGTTTTTAAAATGGTAAATATACTTTATCAAGCATCTCTTGATACTCTTTTTTTGCATCACTATCGCAAGTAATACCACCGCCACTTTTATAAAATTTATTTCCGTTTTTATCTTCTTGAATAAATCTTATCAAAACAAATGAATCAAGTTTTTTTCCATCAAAAATTCCACAAATTCCTGTGTAAAATCCTCTATCATAATCTTCAATATTTTCTAAAATCTCAACTGTTTTTTTCTTTGGTGTTCCTGTTATTGAACCTGCAGGAAGCATTGAAACGATTATATCACCAAGATTATCAGTCCAGTTATCATCAAGTTGTCCAGATATTTTTGAACTTACTTGTAGTAACTCTTTATTTCCAGCATTTATAGTATCAATAAACCTAAAGTCATCAACTCTAACTTTTTTAGCTTTGATTGATAAATCATTTCTTAGTAAATCCACAACCATAGTGTGTTCAGCCATCTCTTTTAAGTCATTTAAAATTAAATCTTTGGCATTTTTTATACTACTATCAATTGTTCCTTTCATAGGAAAAGTAAAGATTTTATTTTCATTTATTTGTACAAATTTTTCAGGAGTGAAACATACAAACTTTTCATCTTCATGATTAAATAAAAGCTTTAATCTTGAATCAACTTTTTCATATATCTCTTCTAAAGAATAATCTGTACTAATCTTTGTTTGAGTAGTTAGATTAGCAAGATAAGTATTACCTTTTTTTATCTCTTCTTGCAAAATATCAAACTTTTTTTCATACTCACTAAAATTTATTGGTTCTTTTTGCAAAGATGTTTTAAAAGTAGTTTTAGAGTTTGGATTTTCTTTTATTTGAAATTTTATATTTGATGGAAGATTTGATAGTTTTTCTACATAGTTTTTTTGTAAATCATAAGAGATTATAAATAAAAATGGCTCTTTTGATGAACCATAATTATTTAATTTTTCAGTTAGGTTTTTTAAATTTTTCAATAGTTTTCAAGATTTAGAAGGTTTTATTTATCTTGTAAAATCAGTTTTCTTAAAACTGCCATTCTAACAGCTACACCATTTGTAACTTGTTCTAATACTTTACTTCTTGGGTCTTTTAGCATTTCATCACTAATATCAACATTTCTATTTACTGGACCTGGATGAAGTAATAAAATATCTCTATTTCCAAAAGTTTCAGAAGTTATACAATAATCTTTTGCATAATCATGTAAAGATTGGAAATAAATTTCATTGTGTCTTTCAAGTTGAGTTCTTAAACTCATAACAACATCAACATCATCGATGATTTCTGAAATATGGTCATATTGTTTATGCTCATTGTGTTCAGCTTTAAAACAATCAGGTGCTACAAATAAAACTTCCATACCAAATCTTGGTAATAATCTTCTATTTGAACCAGCAACTCTTGAAGTTCTTACATCTCCAACGATTGCTACTTTTTTGCCTTCAACATTTCCATCAAAATGATCCATAATAGTGTATAAATCTAAAAGTGCTTGAGTTGGGTGAGCGTGTTTACCATCGAACACGAATTTGACTGCACTGTGGTCACTCTCATGGACGAAGGCGACGAGTTTCTACAAGAGGACGTTGTTATCAATGGATTTGAGGAGTGCATCACAATTCAACAGTTTGACCCAACGAC
>JALRJW010000132.1 GCA_023268955.1 Aliarcobacter sp.
GATATTTCTGTTCATTAAAAAATCTGCTGCTTTTAATTTAGTAACTATTCCACCTGTTGCAAACTCAGAGTTTGCCGTTTGTTTCATTTGTAATTCAGATGGGTCAATAAAATCAACTGTTTTTAATAATTTTGAGGTAGAGCTTCAGGGTACAATAGATGTTGAAACGACAGGATTTTTGTCTAACTCTGTTGTCTCTGTCTGGTTATTTTCAGAACCAGTTTTAATTGGATCCGCAACTACTGATGAAAACGGTAATTTAAAAACTACTTTTAATACTCCTGAAATCAATGTGGGTAAACATACTTTACAAGTTGTTGGTACTACAAATGATGGCAAAAACATTACAGCTAATATTCCAGTTGAAGTTGTTGAAGTTGAAGTTTTCCAATTTGTTGAAAGCCTAGGACCAATAGGTAATGTTGAGATTAATAATGAACTTATAACATCAATTCCAGTATTTAATGAAATAGACTTCACAAATCCAGAAGAAAATAAAGCTGCCACTCAGCTTTCAATTTATGTAATTATTTTGTTTTATATAATTTTGATGATGCAGGAGTGGTTTAACAGGATAATTTCAGAATATAAAATTTCAATTTTTAATACCGAGAGAACTTATAAAGAATCATCAACTATTAAACGTAGATTAAAAATATTATTTGCACTAATTACTACAGCTTTTCTTATTGGATACGTTGAAGAAGGTGCCAATATTTCACTATCAATTGAAAATATAGCAATATTTATTGCAGCTTTTTTTGGACTTTTAATTGCAACACTTTCGTTTGAAGGTCTTGAAGGTTTAATTGAATCAAAAGTTTATAATCAAAAAGTATTTTTCACTTGGGCCCCACAGGCAATAATATTTGTAATACTTTCTACACTAAGTTTTATTTATTTTAAATTACCAATAGGTTTTCTTTTTGGATTCTTTACATCGAGCAATATTGAAAAAGATAGAGAGCAATCTAAATTATCACCTAAGTTTTTTGCACTAACTTCCCTATTAGTATTTGCCGTTCTAACATTTTATTTAACTTCATTAAAGCTGGTATTAAGTTCTACTCTACTAACAGCAGTTTTTGGTATTACATATTTAATGTGTTTAGAAGGTGTAATCTTTAAAAGTATTCCTGGTGGAGGAAATGAATTATTAGAAGCTATAAGGGACTCGAAAAATTACTCCAAGATCTTACCCATTGGTATATTTGCCTTAGGTGTTTGGGCATTTATGAGAATTATTATTTTGCCAACAGGCGGAGAGTTTCAAAATATGCAATCAGATATTTTAGGTTCTGGACAAGCTCTAGGTTTTTTTATTAAATTTTTACTTTCCTATATTGTGATACTTCTCGCAACTGGATTGAGTATAAAATATTTTAAAAGAGAAAAACTCAATTAGTTTTTAATTGATATCCCCAAACAGAATAATCGTCTAAGTTGATGTCTCTCACATTATGTTTATCTAAAGCAGCAACGATTTGTGCCCGATGCTCTGCTGAATGAAAAACCATTTGAGAGAGGATTGTTGAAGCTTTGGAAGTTCTCTCACCACCATCACTTAGCACGTAATGAATATCTTTATCTTCCATGGCAACATATTTCAGTGCATCGTTGTCTATTCTCTCAAGATGCTTTAGTAATTCATTAATAACTTCAGGACTGTCAGGGTTTTCTAGTTCTAGCTTGACCAATTTGTTTCCAGCTAGCCTTTGCTCGTATGAATGTGCAGCGGAAACTGTATGTATAAGAATTCTTTTAATTGCTGTTGCACCTTTTCCAATAATCATACCTTTTTGAGTAGATTTTTGAACTATAATAGTTGCTTTTACAACATCTAAATCATTTTTTTCTTCAACTCTATCGATTACTACATCAGTTTCATATGGAATTTCATCTGAAATATTCTCAAAAATTGATTCTCTAATAAACTCTTTAAAAATATCTCTTAAATGTTCAGTTGTCATAATTTCAGGGTCAAACAAATAAGGATGTTCTGGTAAGTATTTAACAACCTCGTTTAAAATATCTGAATGTTTTGTTTGTTTTTTAATAGAAATAGGAATAGCAGCTTCATATTTATCGCTGTATTTTTCATACTCTTTCATTTTTGCAATAACTTCAGAGTTTGTAACAAAGTCAATTTTTGTAAGAAGTAAGATATGTTTTACATTTTTTTTATTTTTTTCTAAAAAGTCTTCATAATGACTAACTTTATCAGTGATTGGTGCTAAAAATAGAATCAAATCACAATCACCCATTGCTTTTAAAGCTTCATCAAGCATAAATTTATTTAGAAGTTTTTCAGTTTCATGAATTCCTGGAGTATCCACAAAAATAATTTGGTTATCTTCATGCATAACAATAATATTTGATCTTTTTCTTGTAGCATTAGCTTTATGTGAAACCATTGCAATTTTTTCACCAACTAACCAATTTAAAAGTGAACTTTTTCCTGCATTTGGTCTTCCAACTACTGAAACATAACCTGTTTTTATCATATATCTTACCTTTTAATTAATTGTGTGATTTTAGCATAAAGTTGTTTTATCTTCGTCGGTAGCTTAGACTTTGAAGCAAGTCTTTTTTAGTTATCTTTTCATTTTCATTGATATCTGCAATTGTTCTTGCTACTTTTAATACTTTGTTTATACTTCTAAAAGATAATTGATAATTTATTTTTGCTTTTTGAAATATCTCGTCACAATCATTTTCAAGAACACAAAACTCTTTTACTTCACTATCGCTAAGTTTTCCATTGAGTTGTTTTTGACCTCTTTGTTTTTGAATTTTAAATGTTTTTAAAACTATTTCATGCAACTCCTTTGAAGTAACAATATTTTTATTATCATTAAAAGTATCATTCATTGTTACATATAGATCAATTCTATCTAAAATGGGTTCTGATATTTTATTTTTATATCGTTGCACTTCGATTTCACTGCACCTACACTCTTTTACACTTGAAAGTAGATTTCCACAAGGACATGGATTTTGCGCTGCCACAAAAGTTATGTTTGTTTCATATAAAACCTTTGAATTTACCCTTGAAATTAATATTTGATTATCTTGTAATGGCTCTCTAAGTGACTCTAAAATAGATTTTGGGAAATGGGGTAATTCATCAAAAAACATCATTCCACCGTTGCACAAAGCTATTTCCCCAATCTTAGCAATTCCACTTCCTCCACCAAAGACTGAAGACTTAGTTGACGAACAATGTACAGCTTTAAATATACGTTTTGGCACAAAATCAACAACACTACCTTGTAAAGATTGCAGCTTTGCTTTTTC
>JALRJW010000274.1 GCA_023268955.1 Aliarcobacter sp.
TCTTCAGGTCTTTCATCAATTAGTAAAACCATTAAAGAAACTTCAGGATGATTTTGAGTAATACCGTGTGCTAACTCTTTTAAAAGTTCTGTTTTACCAGTTTTTGGAGGTGCAACGATAAGTCCCCTTTGACCTTTACCCATAGGAGCAAATAAGTCTAATATTCTTCCTGTCATTTTATTTGAATCATATTCGAATTTAAATCTATCAGTAGAATATAAAGGAGTTAAGTTATCAAATAAAGGTCTATTTTTTGATTCTTTTACAGGTAAATAATTTATTGCTTCAATTTTTAATAAAGCATTATATTTTTCTGAATCTTTATTTGGTGGTCTTACTTGTCCTGTTACGATATCACCTGTTCTTAACGCAAATTTTCTAATTTGTGTAGCAGATACATATGAATCATTTGAAGTATCAGAGAAGTTTCCATCAATAGCTCTTAAGAAACCAAATCCACCCTCTTTTATTTCTAAAATTCCTGTGAATAAGATAAATCCTCCAGCATCAATTTGATGTTGCAGAATACTAAACATTAAATCTTGTCTTTTTAACTCTTGAGGATTCTCAATATCTAATTCTTTTGCAATAATTAATAAGTCTTCCATTGGCAATTCTCTTAATTGCTCAATTTTATATCCTTCAACAGGAACATGAGTTCTTATTTTCTTTGAAGTTCCATTCTTCGATTTTGCCGTAGTTGTAGTACTAGCAGTATTTGATTCTTCCATGAAATTCTTTACCTTAGTTTTTGATTTTACATATCATAATGATTTGCAAAGTAGTATGTGTAGTTTTGAATAAGTTGTTGTATTGTAGTATTTATAAAAAAATTTGTCAAATAAAAAAAAGGTAGGAAAAGATTTCCTACCTTTAAAATATTATAATTTACCTTCGTTTTTACCTAAGTATTCAGCAACACCAGCAGTTGATGGCTTCATACCTTCGTCACCTTTAGTCCATCCTGCAGGACAAACTTCACCGTGCTCATTTGTAAATAACATTGTGTCAACCATTCTGATCATTTCGTCAATGTTTCTTCCTAATGGTAAGTCATTAACTACTGCATGTCTAACAGTTCCGTCTTTGTCAATTAAGAAAGAACCTCTTAATGCTACAGACTCTCCAAATAATACATCATAATCTTTAGAGATTGATTTTGAAAGGTCAGCAACTAGTGGGAATTTAACTCTACCAATTCCACCATTTTCAACTGGAGTTTCTCTCCATGCAAAGTGTGAGAATTGAGAATCAACTGAACAACCAATTACTGAAATTCCTCTTGATGAGAAATCTTCAATTCTTTTAGAGAATGCAATAATTTCAGATGGACAAACAAAAGTAAAGTCTAATGGGTAGAAAAATAATACCGCACCTTTTTCACCAATGTTTTGGTATAAATTAAAATTATCAACAATTGTACCGTCTGCTAATACAGCCTTAGCTGTAAAATCTGGAGCTTTTTTTGTAACTAACATAAATTAAATCCTTTATAAATATTTTTAAAAATTGTGACAACATTATAATACATAAAATTTAAATTTAAGCTGTAAGTTTCCTTAAATTTATAAATTTTGTTAGCTAATAAAAATTATCATCTGTTAATATAATCCACTTAAAGAATAAAACTAAATTAATATTGTAAAATTACATGTTTAGTTTAATGTTTCTATTAGGCTAAAAAAATTAACAGTATTTATGAAAATATTATATTTTAAAGTTAATTTTATATTTGCTGTGATAAAGTTTTTAAAATTTCAATAAGGAGATATACTATGTCAGTAAAAATTACAGATATTTGTATTAGTTGTGATGCTTGTTTAGATGAGTGTCCTACAGAATCAATCGTTGATAACGACGAAAACCCAACAGGTGCGGACATTTATTATGTAAACCCTGAAACTTGTACTGAGTGTATCGGTGATAACGATGCTCCAGCATGTGCTGATGCATGTCCAACTGAGGGATGTATTGTATGGGATGTTAGAGAAGATCAAGGTAACCCAGTAAGAGAAGGTAAGACAGCTGGTTCTCCAGTAGTTGAAGACTAATTCTTAAACTAAAATTTTTTCTCAAAAAAGGCAGGTAGTTTTTACTACTTGCCTTTTTTTTTATTTTTAGGTATAATCCGCGACTTTAAAAAATATTGAGGGAAAACTTATGGAACAAACATTATCTATCATCAAACCTGATGCAGTAGCTAAAAACGTTGTTGGTAAAATCTTAGACAGATTTGAAACTGCAGGATTAAGAATCGCTGCTACTAAAAAAATTCAATTATCAAGAGCTGATGCAGAGGCATTCTATGCGGTTCACGCTGCAAGACCTTTCTTTGGTGAATTAGTTGAATTTATGATTTCTGGACCAGTTGTAGTTTCAGTTTTAGAAGGTGAAAACGCAATGGCTAAAAACAGAGATTTAATGGGTGCTACTAACCCTAAAGAAGCTGCAGCTGGAACAATTAGAGCAGATTTCGCTGATTCTATTGATGCAAATGCAGTACATGGTTCAGATTCTTTAGAAAATGCAGAAATTGAAATCAATTTCTTCTTTGCACAAAGAGAAATTTGTTAATATTTTTTAAAAATTAGCAAAAAAATATGAAAATAGAATTTAGAAAAGTACCACAAACACCTAAAGAATTGCAATTTGATTACAATTCAGTTAAAATTGAAGGTACTTTTTGTAAAATTTCACAATCATTAACTAAAGTTGAAGCAAACTTAAGTGGAATTACAGATATAGATTGTTGTAGATGTGGTAAAACTGATAATATAACTTTAGACGAAAACCTTGAATTCCTTATTTGTGATGGGATATTTAAAGGCAATGAAACAGATGACTTAGTTATCGAAATAGAAAATGGGGTAATTGATTTTGATGAAATCATCGAAAGCGAACTTCAATCTATAAAATCTGATTATTATCTATGTGAAGAGTGTTCACAAGAAAATAATCTATTTGAACAAGAATTTTAAGGAGAAAAACATGGCAGTACCTAAGAGAAGAGTATCTCATACTAGATCAGCAAAAAGAAGAACTCACTACAAAATTACATTAAAAAGACCTGTAAAAGACAGTGATGGTTCTTGGAAAATGCCTCATATGGTTAACCCAAACACAGGTGAATACAAAAACTAATGCTAAAAATCGCACTAGACGCAATGGGTGGGGACTTCGGTCCTGAACCTATTATTCAAGGCTTATTAGAAGCTCTTAGAATTAATACTAATTTTACAGCTGTTGCTGTAGGAAACAAAGATATCATTGAACCGATGATACCTACTAACTTCAAATCAAGAGTTGAAATTTTACATACTGAAGATGTTATAAGTATGAGTGATTCAGCAACTGATGCACTTAAAAGAAAAGATTCTACAATTTTTAAAGCAATTGAACTTGTTAAAGCAGAAGAAGCACATGCTGTTGTATCAGCAGGACATTCAGGGGCTTCAATGTCACTTGCTACATTAAGAATTGGAAGAATCAAAGGTGTTTCAAGACCTGCTATTGCTACACTTATGCCAACAAGTGAAAACCAAAATACTTTGGTTTTAGATGTTGGTGCAAATGTTGACAGTGATGCCAAAAATCTTTTTGAATTTGCAGTTATGGGTAAAGTTTATGCAAGAAACGTGCTTAGACTTGATGAACCAATTATTGGATTATTAAGTAATGGAGAAGAAGAAAGCAAAGGTAACGAAGTTACTAAAGAAGCTTTCAAACTAATCTCAAAAGTACCTGGATTTGCAGGAAATGTTGAAGGTTCTGATATTTTTAAAGGAACAGTAGATGTTGTTGTATGTGATGGTTTCGTTGGAAATATCCTATTAAAAACATCTGAAGGTGTTGCTGATACTATTGGTAAAATCATTAAGAAAAACCTAAAGAGATCATTAATCTCTATAGCAGGTGCAGTATTAATGAGAAAAGTATTTAAAAGCTTAAAAGTTAGAGTTGACTATGCAGAATATGGTGGAGCACCACTATTAGGTGTAAAAGCACCTGTTATCATTGCACATGGAAAATCTAATCCTAAAGCTATCAAAAATGCTATTTTCCAAGCTATCACAGCAGCAAGTTCGAATCTTAACGATCATATTGAACAAGAGTTACAAAAATACTCTACTAAAGAAGTTCAAAATTAAGGATAAGTAAAATGGCATATGCAGCTTTTAGATCTATTGGAGCATATATCCCTCCAAAGATTATGACTAATGCAGATTTTGAAAAAATCATAGATACTAGTGATGAGTGGATTACAAAAAGAACTGGTATTAAAGAAAGAAGATTATCAGAAGCTGGTGAAGCTTCATCTGACTTAGGTGCAAAAGCTGCACAAATTGCCATCGATAGAGCAGGAATTTCTAAAGATGAGATAGATTTAGTAATTTGTGCAACTGTAACTCCAGATTTTTTATGCATGCCTTCAACTGCATGTATGATCGCATCAAAACTTGAATTACCAAATGTAATGGCATATGATATTAGTGCTGCTTGTACAGGATTTGTATATGCAGTTTCTGTTGCTAAAGCATTTGTTGAATCAGGTATGAAAAAGAATGTATTAATTGTGGGAGCTGAAACTTACTCTTCAATTTTAGACTATACAGACAGAACAACTTGTTTCATCTTTGGAGATGGTGCTGGTGCTGCTATTATTAGTGCTACTGAAGATAAAAGTGAAGCAATTATTGATGTAAATTGTTCAAGTGATGGAAATTACCATGATCTAATTAAAACTCCAGGTGGAGGAAGTTTACATCCATGTTCTCAAGAAGTTTTAGACCAAAAAATGGCTTGTATTAAAATGAAAGGAAATGAAACTTTCAAATTAGCTGTTAAAACTTTAACTTCTGATGTTAAAGTAATGTTGGAAAAACATAATTTAACAAATGCAGACATTAATCATTTCATTCCACATCAAGCTAACTACAGAATTATAAAAGCTGTTGGTGAAGCTTTAGATATGAATGATGAACAAACTGTTGTAACTGTTGATAAGTATGGAAATACTTCAGCTGCTTCAATTCCTATGGCTATGAACTACGCTTATGAGCAAGGAAAAATCAAAAAAGGTGACAATGTTTTATTTGATGCCTTTGGTGGTGGATTAACTTGGGGAAGCGCACTTTTCCCATTCTCACCTAAAAACTAATAAAGTTTTTTTTATTAGTTTTTTAATCTTCACAAAGATACTCAAGTAAAATTTAACATTTAATATTCTAGAATATAATCATTTTATATTTAGGAATAATTATGCAATCAATTTTAAGTAATATATCATTAAAATCCAAATTACAAATACTTACAATAGTGCCCTTATTTGCACTATTTTATTTTGTAATTTCAACTTTATCTGTTTCATTTAGTCAAGTAAATAATGTAACTGAACTTAAACAAATGGTTAAATTAGTTAAATCGACGGTTTCTTTATTAGATACACAAGCAGTTGAAAGAAGTTTAACTGGACAATTTATAAATGATTACAATGAAGAAATTGATAAAAAATTAACTAATCAAAGAGAAATCTTAAATAATGAATATAAAAATCTTGAAGATTTTTTAAATAAAACTACTCTAATCCCATTAAGTTTAAAAAATAATCTATTAGATCAATTGAAAAAATCTACAGACACAATAAATCAAGTAAGAAGCCAAATCAAAGCTGATAATTTAGAAAATGTAAGAACAGTTAATGCTTTAAATTTTTATTCTACTTTAAATAATAATATTCTAAAACTATTATTGTCTATCTCAAATTATCCAAATCAGCCAGATATAGTTTCTCAAATAATTGCAACATATAATCTTTTAGCTTCGAAGGATGATTCCTACTTAATCAAATCTTTTGCTAACAATCTACTTTATGAGTTAACAAAAGATAATCAAGAAGAATTAGAAGCTGCTATTATTTACAATCAACTAAAAATAAAAAGTTTACTAAACAGTGAAAATGAAAAAATTGAAACTTTTTTAAAAATTGCCTCGCCTAATAATATTTCTTTCTATGAAACAATTTTAAAGGAAACAAAATTAAACGATTACAATGATTTCATAAATTTATTAGCAAATGATAGTGAAGTAGATATGTATGCAGGTGAAAATGATCAATTTAATAAACTTGTTGAAGTTAAACTTCAAATGATTCAAAAAATACAAGAAAAAGCATTAAATAACTTAAGTAAATCACTAGAAAATTATGAATCAAAAGCGCAAGTTTCACTTACTACTAATATTATTATAGGAACTATAGTTTTACTAATTACTTTGGCTTTAGGTTTTGTAATTTATAGAAAAATCGATTCCGATATGAATTTATTGAAAAAAAATCTTTTAGATTTCTTTGAATTTCTTTCTAAGAAAAAAGAAGACATCTCTATTTCAAATGTAGATGGGAAAGATGAATTTGCAATATTAATCAACAGTATTAATAAGGAAGTTTTAAAAACTAAAGAAATTACTTCTAAAGATAATGAGGTATTAAAAGAAATTGATGAAGTTATAGGAAGGATTGAAAGTGGGTTTTTCAATTATACTGTAAAAAATGATGCAGGAAGTGAAGCTGTAAATAGCTTAAAAAAGAGTGTTAATAATATGATAAAAATTACAAAAGATAAACTTGATGTTATCAAATTGATTTTAAATGCTTATGAAAACTATAAATACAATTTCAAATTAAATGATGAACAGATGAAGGGTATTACTGGAAATATTGGTACACTAAATAGTTCTCTTTACGCCCTTGGTAATGATATATCAATTTTCATGGCAACTTTTAGTAATGTAATAGATAAATTAAACCATAATACTTCTATTTTAACAGATACATCTTCTACTCTTTCAAATGGTTCAAAAGTTCAATCAGAGTCAATTGAGCAAACTGTTAGCTCTATAAATGATATTACAAATACTATTTCTACTAATGCACAAAATGTAAACATGATGTCAATATTATCAGATGAGTTAAATGAAACTGCAATCAATGGTAATAAACTTGCTTTAAATACTTCAAAAGCAATGGATGAGATAAATCACAGAGTAGAGCAAATAAATGAAGCTATTACAATTATTGATCAAATTGCATTCCAAACTAATATTTTATCTTTAAATGCAGCTGTTGAAGCAGCAACTGCTGGAGAAGCTGGAAAAGGTTTTGCTGTTGTTGCAGCTGAAGTTAGAAATTTAGCAAACAGAAGTGCTGAAGCAGCTAAAGATATCAAAAATTTAGTTGAAGATGCTTCAGCAAAAGCTAATGATGGTAAAAATGTAGCTACAGATATGATCCATGGCTATGATGACTTGCAAGAAAAAATATCTAAAACAAAAGATATTATTGATAATGTAAATAAAAATTCTAATGAACAAAAAACTAAAATTCTTACAATTAATGATGCTGTAAATAAATTAGAATTAGCCGCTAAAAATAATGAAGAAGGGATTAAGAATCTTACAATATTATCAAGTGAAATTGAAAAGTTATCTTCAGAAATGGAATCGATTATAAGTATTGCTGAATTTGATCCAGATTATAAGAATATGACTTGTGATGTAAATCTAATTAATGATGTTTTTCAACAAAAACATTTACATATAAACTACAAAGTTGAGCAGTTTAAGGATTTAAATAACTTTAAACAATTTGATATTATTGACTGTGAACACTGTGAACTTGGTTTATGGATGAAAGAAAAAGAAAAACAAAATCTTAAATTTACTAAAATTCCTCAATGGGAAGAACTAAAAATAACTCATACTGTAGTTCATCAAAATATTCAAGATTATGTAAACTTAAATTCACAAAAGCTTCCTCAAAGTGAGATGATCAAAAAAGCTGAAGAGATAGAGAAAAATACGATTGAGATATTTAAAAAACTGGATAATATTTTAAAAGCGAACTGCTCAATAAATTAAAAATATTGAACTAATGCCATGTAAAATATTGTACCACCAAATATAGATATTAGATAATTTTTTAGTAAAAGATGAATTGCTATTGTAAAAGAGATTGATAATATCTCTTTTGCACCATAATATGTGTTAATAAAATCTACATCTTTAATAGAATAAACAACAAGTATTGTCATAATTGTTGCGGGGAAATATTTTTGTAAATACTCTAAACTTTTTGGCAAATGATTTTTTGTAAAAAATAAAAAAGGAAAAGCTCTAGTAAACAAATTTACTAAAGCCATCACTGCTATTGCAACATAAATTTCAAATTCGCTCATTTTTCTTCTTTAACTTCAATTTTATACTTAAATATAAACAAAAAAATCAATGAAATAAGTATTGAGAAAACTAACATTTTATCACTTGGTATAACAATTAAGGCAAAAATAGAAGTTACAAATGCTATTACAAAAGGTATAGGATTCCTAAGTTTTTTATATTGTTCAATGCATAAAACTATAAATAATGCTGTTAAAGAAAACTCCAAACCAGCTGTATTAAACTCTATATTTGACCCAATTATAGCTCCAAGAGTAGAGCCTATTAACCAATAACTTTGATTAAATAAAGTCAAAAAGAAATAATACCAAGGCTTTTTTAACTGCTCTTCTTCATCAATTGTTGTTAATAAAGCATAAGTTTCATCAGTAAGGCCAAAGATTAGATATGGTTTTAATTTTCCTGTTTTTTTATATTTTTTTAATAAAGATAAACCATAAAATGATTGTCTTAGATTTACAAACCAAGAAGCAATTGCAATATCTATAAATCCAGCTTTAATATTAAAAAAATTAATAGCAACAAACTGTAAAGCACCTGCATATATAAATATTGACATCAAAGGAGCTAAATACCATGAATAATCAAATGATACTAACAATAAACCAAAAGCAAAACCAAGCACTCCATATCCCATCATAACAGGAATAGAGACTTTAAAAGCTGTTTGAATTTCCCTTTGATATTTCATTTATTTTATGAGAATCTTTTATTATTTGGATTATTTTTAAAAACACTCATTGAGTCTTTTTTTTCTTCTTTTTTATTAAATTTTTCAACTGTTGCAACAGGGTTTAGATATAAAATTGAATCATCAATAACTATTTGAAAAACACTATGCAAAGGTACTTTAACAAGTGAACCAAAATTTTCAGCACCAAAACCAGCTTCAAATGAAATATATTCATCATCAACAACTATCGTTGTATATGTATAATTAGCAAGTGTAAAAAGTGAAAATTTTTGAAGTTGAGATTTAATACTATCTGGTAAATCAGGACTAAATGTTGTAGCTTCAACATTTGCAGTTATTGAAAACTCTTGATTCTCATGTATTAAAAATTCGAAAATTTCTTTTATTTGTTCACTAACTAATTCTTTATAATTTTTATCTTCTAATATATTTGAAACCATTTTTTTTCCTTATAAAATTTCATAATCATCTATAATATCAAAATCTATCATAGCATTCATAAGTGCTAGTTTATCTGCACCTTTTAAAAAGTCTAAATCTATATCTTTTTCTTGAATCTCTTTATCATCTAAATATCTTTGTCTAGTTGTTCCATTTAATAGTGGTTTTTTTGGTGTATACCAAATATTATCAACAAAAACAGCAATATTTGCAATACTAGTATCAGTTAAAAGTCCATTTTTAAAAATCATAATTTCATCGGCTTCTTCTTTTTTTGAAAAAAGTTCATCAAGTTTTGCTCTATCAAGATATTTTTTTGAATAATCAATATCATCGCAAACAACAATCTTAAAGCTTTTTATCTCTCTTTTTTTATACTCAAAAAACTCTACATTTATAATTTCATCATCATTGTAAATCAATTTGCATCTGTAAAGTTTTGAAGATGGAGGATAGATATACTCTGCTAAATTTAGCTCTTTTGAAATGGTTTTTAAAACTCTTCTTAGATGATAATCTAAATTAAAAACTTCAAAATCATCACATTTAATTGTTTCAAAATATTCCATTATTAGCCTTCGTATAATACATTTATCAATCAAAGTTTAAAATATTGATTGAAGTTCTATGAAACTCATAGCTCTCACAAAGGCTAACAATAAACAAGTTTCTTGCCTTTTTGGACTTAGTACCAGCACATAAAACGTCTTGTGTTA
>JALRJW010000277.1 GCA_023268955.1 Aliarcobacter sp.
GGGTAAAGGTCAAAGGGGACTTATCGTTGCACCTCCAAAAACTGGTAAAACAGAACTTTTAAAAGAGTTAGCACACGGTATTACTCAAAATCATCCTGAAGTTTCTTTAATGGTTTTACTAATTGATGAAAGACCTGAAGAGGTTACTGATATGCAAAGAAGCGTAAAAGGTGAAGTTTATAGTTCAACTTTTGATTTACCTGCGCACAATCATGTTAGAGTTGCTGAAATTGTTATCGAAAAAGCAAAAAGACTTGTAGAAATGAAAAAAGATGTAGTTATTTTACTTGATTCAATTACTAGACTTGCAAGAGCTTATAATACTGTTACACCAAGTTCAGGAAAAGTACTTTCAGGTGGGGTTGATGCAAATGCATTACATAAACCAAAAAGATTTTTTGGTGCTGCTAGAAATATTGAAGAGGGTGGTTCTTTAACTATTATTTCAACTGCTTTAATTGAAACTGGTTCAAAAATGGATGAAGTTATTTTTGAAGAGTTCAAAGGTACAGGTAACTCAGAGGTTGTATTATCAAGGGATTCAGCAAACAAAAGAGTTTATCCGGCTGTTGATATTACTAAATCAGGTACTAGAAAAGAAGAGTTACTTCTTTCTGCTGATGTACTTCAAAAAACATGGATTTTAAGAAATGCAATTGCATCTATGGATGAAGTTGAAGCTCTTAAATTCTTATACTCAAAAATGCAAAAAACAAAAAATAATGATGAGTTTTTTGCTTCAATGAACGAATAGTTCAGCATAAATATTAAATTTCATCTCCCTAATTTTAGGGAGATGAATTCTTCTTACTTTTTAACATTTTAGTTATTTCTTTTTCGCTATAATCTTTTCTTAATTAAAAATAATCATAGGGTATTAATTGAGAGTTGGAGTATTTGATTCAGGTTTAGGTGGATTGACTGTTGTTGATTCAATAACTAAACTTATTAATGGTGTTGAAATTTTTTATATTGCTGATACTAAATTTTCTCCTTATGGAGAAAAAACAAAAGAACAAATACTAAAACATAGTTTTGATATTGCAAATCATCTTATAAATGAACATAAAATTGATGCTTTAGTTGTAGCTTGTAACACAGCAACTAGTGCTGCAATTAAAGAGCTAAGAGAAAACTTCAAAAACTTAATTGTTATTGGAACTGAACCTGGATTAAAGCCAGCAATAAACGCAACAAAAACAAATAAAATAGGTGTATTAGCTACAAAAGCTACTTTATGTGGAAATAAATATCAAGATTTACTTACAAATTTAGCTTCACAAAATGATATTGAAGTTATGCAAGAGCCATGTTTAGGCTTAGTAAAACAAATAGAAGATGGATTAATTGAGCATGATGACACATATATAATGCTTGAAAAATGGTTAAAACCCATGAAAGAAAAAAACGTTGATACAATTGTATTAGGATGCACACATTATCCATTAATAAAAGATTTGATAAAAAAGATTTTAGGGGATGAAATAGTGCTTATAGAAACAGGTCATGCAATAGCTAATAGGCTTGAAGATTTAGCAAAAAAACAAGCAATTCAATTTAAAGAAAATAACAGCTTGCATTTATTCTATACGGGTATAATAAATACTAAAATGGTAGATAAAATAGTGCCAAATTTTGACGAATGTGTAAAAATTGAAATAAAGGGAAGAGATGAGTGAAAATATAGTTGAAAAAAGAGTTTTAGCATTAAAATATAGACCCAAGAGATTTGAAGATTTAATTGGTCAAACAACTATTTCCCAAACTCTTTCTTTGGCCCTTGATTCAAATAGACTTTCTCATGCTTATCTTTTTTCAGGACTTAGGGGAAGTGGTAAAACAAGTACAGCTAGAATTATGGCAAAGGCTTTACTGTGTTCAGAGGGTCCAACTTCAAAACCTTGTGATATTTGTGAAAACTGCGTAAGTGCTAATACAAATAGACATCTTGATATTATTGAAATGGATGCCGCTTCAAATAGAGGTATTGATGATATTAAAGATTTGATTGAGCATACAAAATATAAACCAAGTAGCGCTAGATTTAAAGTCTTTATCATAGATGAGGTTCACATGCTTACAACTCAAGCATTTAATGCACTTCTAAAAACCTTAGAAGAACCTCCAGGGTTTGTGAAGTTTATACTTGCAACGACTGATCCTTTAAAGTTACCTGCAACTATTTTAAGTAGAACTCAACATTTTAGATTTAATAAAATTGCTCAAAATGATGTAATTCACCATTTAAGTCATATTTTAAATGAAGAAAATATTCCTTTTGAAACACCTGCCTTAGATGTTTTAGCTAGAACAGGGCAAGGAAGTTTAAGGGATACATTAACACTTTTAGATCAAGCTATAATTTTCTCAAAGGGTACTGTTAATATCAACAGTGTAGTTGATATGTTAGGATTGATTGAGCCAAAATTAATGGATGATATTTTTGATGTGGTTTTAAATAAAGGTGATATTAATCCTATTATTGCAAAATTAGAAAATTATGAAATCTCTCAAGTGTGCGATGAAATGGTACTTTATCTAAAAGATAAAATGATTTCAAAAAATCCTAAATTTGATTTAATGCTTTTTGATAGATTTTTTAGAATAATAAGTGATTCAAAACATCTATTAGCAATAAATGCAGATGGTGGATTTGTATTAATATTAACGCTTATGAAAATGATGGAAGCAACAAATTTAAAAACTATAGATGAAATAATCAATCAAGTTGAAAAGATTCCAGCAAGTAAAGAGGAATCACAAGTTGTTCAAATCTCTAAACCTGCACCTGCTATTGATGCTCAAGAGGTTAAGCCTGAAATTAAAGAGGAAGTTAAGGAAGAACCAATTGTTGAAAAAGTTACACCTAAAGTAGTTCAAGAAATAAAAACAATCCAAGATGAAGTTAAAGAAAAACAACAGATTAATTTAAATGCAGGTCTAACTCCATTTGATGATGGATTTGTTGCTCAATCTTCTGATTCTAAAGTAAAAGAAACTTTGGCAACACCTCAGAATTTAGAAGTTCAAATTCCAAGTACAGTTCAGGAAGTTATTGAAGAAATACCAAGCCAAGAGAGTATGGATTTAAATGTTGAATATCAAGATGAATATATTGAAGAAGAGACAAATTTTGAACCTATGGAATCTATTAAACAAGAAATTACCCAAAACGATCCTGGAAAACAAAAATATGAATTATTGATAAATAAATTATATGATAGAGATATTAGACTTGGTGAATGTTTTGAAGATAATTTTATTTACAATGGTTACAAAGATAATATTTTAGCAATAATTTCAAAAGCTCAAGGAGAGCAAAGAGCCTTTTTATATAAGCATTTCTCCTTAATTAAGACCTTTACCCAAGATATATATGGATTAAATGTTGAATTAGATTTTCAAAAAGCAGCTGACGAAGAAGTAAAAACAATTGAGAAAACAGCTGCATCAACAAAT
>JALRJW010000344.1 GCA_023268955.1 Aliarcobacter sp.
TCAAAACTGGACAGGTGTAAACGGAGTTCTTGAAGTTTATGCAGGAGAAAAGCTAGTAAAAAGATTCATAAAGATTGATAAACTTTCAACAGCTGTTGCAACAGAAGGAAAGAACCATAGACCATATAGATTTGGATATGGAATACTTGATCAGAATTTAAACTTTAAAAAAGATGCAAATGAGAGTAAAGTATATTTTGAGTTTTCTGATTACTCTACAAACTATATTTTCTTTGAGAACCCAAATCCATAGAAAAGAAGGACAGAAATGAAAAGAATTCTATTAATTACAATTACATCAATTTTTATTTTTTCAGGTTGTGCAACTTGGGAAGGTGTAAAAGAAGATAGTTCAAAAGCTTGGAGTGCAACAAAAAAAGGAAGCAAGCATGTTTATGAAGGGACAAAAGAAGCAATACACGAAGCTACTGAATAAACTAAGTTATATTTTGGGGAATTCCCCAAAATATGTACAAAGTATAATAGAAAAAAATCGCGCTTCTTGAATAATTGTTTGTATTTATTATAAAAATTAATTTGTGAAATTTAGTGGAGCTGGTGAAGGGACTTGAACCCCCGACCTGCTGATTACAAATCAGCTGCTCTAGCCAACTGAGCTACACCAGCGCCATGGTGGTTCGGGGCAGAATCGAACTGCCGACACATGGATTTTCAATCCATTGCTCTACCAACTGAGCTACCGAACCATTTTTAAAGGACTGGAATTATATCTGCCAGTACTTTAAAATAAACTTAAAATTTTACCAAATTTTTAAATTCATTACCCCTATGAGCATACGACTCAAATTGATCTAAGGATGCAGCAGCTGGAGATAAAATTCCTACTGCTCTTTTATCAATAATTTTTTTGATTTCTAGCACCGCTTTTTTTAATTCAAAGCAAGAAGTAAACTTAATATTATAATTATTAGAATGTTCATTTAATTTTTGAGTATTTGAACCAATATTAAAAACCTCAACATCATATTTTTTTAGTTCTTCAAATAAAGGTTCAAGTTTTGCACCTTTGTCATCACCACCTAAAATCAAATATATTTTTTTATCTTTATAAGGCACTAATGCATTTATTGTAGCATCTACATTTGTAGCTTTACTATCATCAATCCATAAATTTCCATTTACATCAAAAAACTCTTCAACTTTATGTTTATCTATTTTAAATGAGTTGATTCTTTCATAATCAATTTTATCAAACAATATTTTTTGAGTAGCCATAGCTAAAAGTGCATCTAATAAGAAAGGCTCTTTAAATTTTAATTTTGAAATATCAAGTTGAAGTTTTTGTGCTAAATCACTTGAATTTTTGTATGTGATTTTATATGCACTTGTTTGCACATCTTTAAACTCTTCAGGGATAATTGCAACTTGACCATCTTTCATCATACTAAGTGGCTTTAATTTTGCTTGTTTATATTCTTCAAAATTTCCATGCCAAGTAATGTGATCTTCACTTATTGGTAAAAGTATAAATAAATCAGGATATGCAATATTTGTATAGTGCAATGTAAATGATGATGTTTCTAAAATCCAAATTTTAGAATCTAAATTCATATCACTTAATGG
>JALRJW010000361.1 GCA_023268955.1 Aliarcobacter sp.
AGTTAAAGAACCACCCTCTTCAATATTTCTAGCAGCACCAAAAAATCTTTTTGGTTTATGTAATGCATTTGCATCAACCCCACCTGAAAGTACTTTTCCTGAACTTGGTGTAACAGTATTATATGCTCTTGCAAGTCTAGTAATTGAAATTGCTCCAAGGTCATGAAGTACATCTTCAGCTGCAATTGTATTTCCTCTGATTCTACTTTCAGCAAAACTAACATCTTCAGGAATTTTTGGACTTAAATGGTGACAAACCATAAGCATATCAAGGTGTTCTTCAATTGTATTTTTGGTATATGGTAAAGTTGGATTTGTACTTGATGGTAAAATATTTTCTAAACCTGCAACTTTCATAATATCAGGGGCATGACCACCACCAGCACCTTCAGAGTGAAATGTATGTATAGTTCTATTTTTAAAACTATCAACTGTATTATCCACAAAACCTGATTCATTTAAAGTATCTGTATGAATAGCAACTTGCACATCATAATCATCTGCAACTTTTAAACAAGTATCAATAGCATTTGGAGTACTTCCCCAATCTTCATGAAGTTTAAGCCCCATAGCTCCTGCTTTTATTTGCATTTCTAAAGCTTCATAGCTTGAACTATTACCTTTACCCATAAAACCAAAATTCATAGGAATATCATCAACACTTTGAATCATTTTTGATATATTCCACTCTCCTGGCGTACAAGTTGTGGCATTTGTTCCTGTGTTTGGACCAGTTCCTCCACCAACCATTGTCGTAACTCCACTATTTAAAGCTTCAGTTATTTGACCAGGACTTATAAAGTGAATATGTGAATCAATTCCACCTGCAGTGATAATTTTACCCTCAGCAGATAGTATTTCAGTATTTGCTCCAATTTCAAGTTCAGGAGTTATTCCATCACATAAATTTGGATTACCAGATTTTCCAATAGCTTTTATAAGCCCATTTTTAATACCAATATCAGCTTTATATATACCCGTATAATCAATAATCACAGCATTTGTAATAATCACATCACAAGTATCAGTAGCTGTTGGACTTTGAGCCATACCATCCCTAATAGTTTTACCACCACCAAACTTTGATTCTTCACCATAAATAGTGTAATCTTTTTCTATTTTAGCTATTAATGAAGTATCAGCAAGTCTAAATCTATCCCCAGTTGTCGGTCCATACATTGAAGCATATTTTTCTTTTGTAATCTTCATTTTACTCTCCTAAAAACTTTGCTAAATTTGTCATTGCATTTTGTTTTGTAGTTTCATCATCTAAAAAACCTTCAACTAAACCATTAAAACCACTCATATATCTTTTTCCACTAAACTCTATTAAACTAATAGTTTTACTCGAACCTGGCTCAAATCTAACAGAAGTTCCAGCTGGAATATCTAATCTTTTTCCATAAGCACTTGCTCTATCAAAATTCAGTTCTTTATTAACTTCAAAGAAATGATAGTGAGAACCTATTTGAACAGGTCTATCCCCATCATTTTTAACTTCAATAGTAGTGATTTTTTTTCTATCATTTAATAATATTTCACCCTCTTCTATAAAGTATTGACCAGGAATTAACTCATTTTTATCATAAGGTATTGGATTATGTACTGTTACAAGTTTAGTTCCATCATTAAAAGTAGCTTCAACTTGAACCATGTGCATCATAGAAGCAACTCCACTCATCACATCATCTTGTTTTAAAACCTTTGTTGCATCAACCATAAGTTGTGCTACACTTTTACCATCTCTAGCACCCTCAATAATATATGAACTTAAAATTGCCACAGCTTCAGGATAGTTTAGTTTTACACCTCTATCTTTCCTTTCTATAGCTAGTTTAGCAGCTGTATAAATCATAAGTTTTTCTGACTCGCGATTTGTTAGAAACATTCTCTTTCCTTTCTTTTATTTTTATTGCTTACCCAAATTAAAAGTAGATTTTCCAATCTCTTTTCTATAAATTTCCCAAACTCTATTTACTTCATTTTTTAGTTTTGACATATTTTCAAAACTAATTGAAGCAATAATTATTTTCTTTGATTTACTATATGTAAAACTCTCAAAACCTTCTAGATACAACTTATCTAATAAATTATCATTCGTATGAGTTCTAATATAAATCTTTGCAAAAAGCCTTTTTTGTGAGCTTTTTCTTTGAATATAATCTTTTAATTCACTTCCTTTTACATCAAACTTTTCAATATATTCTAGTTTCTTATTTTCATCACTTTTAATATAAAAAGAGTTTTTCATAAGCATAGAAGTAAAATCAAAATTCTCATAACTTCTACCACTACTTAAAATATCAACATAAAAAAAAGTAGAACTCTCATCAAAATTTAATCTAAAAGTTTGAATATATTTTGATTCTTTATATAAAATAAGTTCATCATTTATAAACTCTAAATTTGAATTATTTAGGTCTATATTTATGCAGTTTATTCCATACTCTTTTTTAGATTTATAAATTTTTGTAGCTGATTCTGTTGTGATAACAAGATTAGAATCTTTTAAACTAAAACTAGTTTTAATTCTATCTTTAGGGAAGATTCCTTCCCCAATATTTAGAAGTTTGATATAGTTTTCACTATCATTAAAATAATAATGCCGTGAAGGAAGAAGTTGTTTATTTAAACTAAACCTATCTTCTTCAAAATTAAAATTAATACTCATAATCTTCCTAAAAATTTTACTAATATAATTCTAACTAATTGCATCAGTTTATTTTTTCTTCACCTGTATAAACTATATACAGATTTAAAAGCTGAATTTTCTATTTTTTACTTAAAAGCAACACTTAGACAACAATCATTAAAAATATTGAAAAAGGAGTTTTTATGATTAGAAAAATAACCATTACAGAAGAAAAGAAAGAAAATGGTTTAATGGCTCAGTTTGATGTATATATAAATTTAAACCTCTCCAAATTTTAATAAAACTTCAGTCCCATCATTATATTTTGAATTAATATCTAATTTTATATCAAGGTTATCACAAAGTCTATAAACTATATGCATACCTATTCCATAACCTTGTTGGGATTCTTTATAGTTTCTTTCAAATATCTTTTTGGGATATTTTACTCCTTTTCCATTATCTTTTATTATTAAAAAACTTTTTTCATAAGATATTATGATTTTTGGATTTTTTTCATTATTATATTTACAGGCATTTGAAATTATATTATCAAATATTCTAATTAAGGCTTTTTCATTACTTATAACAAAACTATTTTTACTTATTTTATTAATAAATTCAATTTGTGGATATAAAAGTGAAAAATCATCTATTTTATGACTTATAATTTCAGATAAATCTATTTTCTCCTTTAAAAGTTTATGTTCAAGTATCAGTTCAAGATTCTTATATAAAGATGAAATTGTATCTGCAGATAGTTTTATTCTATTTAGTTTTTTTATTTTTCCTTCATTATCTTCTTTATTTAAAAGTAAACTTGCATTAAGTCCAATTGCAGTTGCTGGGGTATTTAAATCATGGATTAAATCAATAATAAATCTATCTAAGTGGGAAATTGTTTCTTTCATAGGTTCTAAAGATTTTTTTGCAAGATAATAACTTACAATTAACAATAAAATCAAAAGGATAATTTGTAAAGAAATAGTAAAAATCTTAAGATTTTTTATCTCTTCATCCGTTGATTTTGAGACAGTTTTTACAACTATATATCCATTTTGTTTTGAAATAGGAAAAGCTTTTATATAGTAGTCATTCTCTTTTCTAGGAAATTCAAATGCAACTTTTTGATTTTTCTTCAACTCATAACTAAAACCATTTTGAGTATATTTAAAATCTGTTTTTACAACTAACTGCGAGTATTGAAACATTTCCGTTGTAGTTTTTTTTAAAATCAACTCTTTTTGCTGTATAAAATATAAAAAACCAAGAAGAATAATCAATAAAGCAATTGAAAAAAAATAAATCAATGTAAATTTGATTAATGACTGTTTTTCATGGTTTTTCACATCTATATCCTATTGATCTTATATTTGAAATATTAAAACCTATTTTATTTAGTTTAGATACCTGGACTCTAAGCGAAGCATCACTTCCGATTTCTCCATCATGTAAAATGTATAAAATTTCATCTTTAGTAACTATTTTTCCAATATTTTTTAGAAAAATTTCTAAAAGCTGATATTCATTTGGGCTTAAATGAATCTGTTTTTTCTCTTGAGTTAAAATCTTTGAAGAAAGATTATAAGATAGATTTTTATAGTTTAATATCTTTTCATAGCTTCTAAAACTTTTTCTTATTTGTGCCTCTATTCTAACTATTAATTCTTTTGCGATAAAAGGTTTTTTTATATAATCATCAGCTCCAACATCGAAACCTCTTGTAAGATTTTGAATATCAAGTAAAGCTGTAATAAATATAGCAGGTGTATTATCATCACTTTTTCGTAAATCATTTAAAAGCTCAAAACCATTAATAAAAGGCACATTTACATCAAACAAATATAAATCATAACTTGATTCAAAGCTTTTATTTAAAGCTTGTTTCCCATCTTTTACCCAACAAACTTCATAGTTTTCATCCTCTAAAATATCAACAATAGTTTCACCTAAAACTAAATCATCTTCTAGTAATAATATTTTTCTCATAAAAGTATTTTAAACTCTTAATGTTAATAAAATGTTTATACTTTATTAACACTCTTTTTTTAGGATTAAATATATCTATTTAAAAGGGATGATTCCATGAGTTTTTTAAAAAAATTTTTAATATTTATTGTAATAATTTCACTAATATTTTTAGCAATTTCATTGATAAATAAGAAAAAAGAAGAGATAGAAAATGAACCTACTGCTTTTAACTATAAATTAAAAGAGATTGAAAAAGAAAATAAAAATAATACAAATTTTGAAATTTATAATGCACTACTTCAAGCAAAAGAAAATCCTAAAATCACTTCTAAAGTTTCAGGTTTTATTGAAAAAATAGTTGTAAAAGAGAATCAGAAAATCAAAAAAGGAGAGACTCTTTTTAAAATAGATTCTAAAGAGTTTGAAGCATCTTTAAATCAAATTAAATATTCAATTCAAGCATTAAAATATACTTTAAAATCTTTAGAAGATAGTATTGAATCAACAAAATTAGATATGGAGTTTGCCCACAAACAATTGAAAAGAAATGAGAAAGTTCATAAAACAGGTGGTATTTCCCAAGATAAATTTGATAGTTTTTTAGTTTTATACGAACAAAAAAAATCTAAATATAAATCTTTGTTAAATACAATCAAAGCAAAAGAATTTGAGATAAAATCTCAAGAATCTTTATATAAATCAAAACTTCAAAGCCAAGATTATTACACTATTGCTTCACCAATTGATGGAGTTGTTGAAAATATAATTATGGTTCAAGGTGATTTAATAAATAGTACTAAAACTGTTCTTAGTCTAGTTTCAAAAGAACAAAAACTTAGCTTTACTTTTGCAAATGAAAATATAAAAAAAGGTCAAGAAGTTTTTATAAATGAAGTTAAAATAGGAATAATAGATTTTATAAGTATTAGTAGTGAGAACTATTTGAGTGTGGCAAATATCAAGTTAATAAAAGCCCTTGAAAAACCTCTTAATTCTCTTATTTCCATTAAAGTGAAAATAAAATGATTAGAAAAATTGTACAAATAATACTCAATAGACCATATTTTATTTATTCATTTTTAGCTCTTTTTATATTTGCAGGAATCATTGCTTATTTAGAAATGGATAAAAAACTTTTTCCAAATTCAAATAGACCTGAAATTGCAGTTGTTATTGTCCAAGCAAGTGCTAGTGCAAAAGATATGGCAAATGACGTTGCAATAGTAGTAGAACAAGAGCTTTATACAATTGATTATATAAGAAGAGTTTACTCTTCAACAATTGATGAAGTAAGTGTTATTAGAGCTGAATTTAATTATGAAAAAGATTTAAATGATGCAGCAATTGATGTTTCAAATATCTTAAATAAAATAAAATCAAAACTTCCACAAGATATAAAAGAGCCTCAAATTCATAAAATCTCAGCAGCAACTGCTCCGATTATAACTTTAGGAGTTTCAAGTAATAAACTTTCAATGATTGATTTAAGAGAGTTTATAGATAATGAATTAAAAGAGCAGTTTTTAAAACTTGATGGTGTTGCAAATGTTGATCTTTTTGGTGGCTATATAAAAGAGTTACAAATCATTTTTGATATGGAAAAATTAAACAAATTTGGATTAAACTTAAATACAATTAATCAAGTCATAAAATCAAATAATGAAGATTATGCAATTGGAAATATTCAAAATAATAATTCACAAATTTTACTTAAAAGTATAAATAAGAAAACCAGTATATTTGAACTTGAAAACTTAGAAATAGCACCAAATATTAGATTAAAAGATATTGCAAAAATTAAGTTTGATAATTATACAAATAGTGCGATATATAGAGGAAATGGAAAAGATGCAATTGCTTTAGCAGTTCAGAGAAATCTTGAAGCAGATGTTGTAAAAACAATTCAAAATGTAGAAGAAAAACTAGAAAATATTAAAAAAATCTACCCATTCTTAGAGTTTTCAATAACTGATACACAAAAAACAACAATTGTTCAAAGTAATGAAAATATGATTGAATCACTAAGGGATGCAATAATAATGTCAATGATTGTTGCTTTTATATTTTTAGCCTCTTTTAGACAAATTTTAGTTGTTTTATTAACAATTCCAATTGTTTATCTCTCAACAATTTGTTTAATGTGGCTTTTTGGTTTAGAGTTTAATATTATTACTTTAACAGGAATTATTTTAGCTCTTGGACTTCTTCTTGATGATACGGTTGTGGTCGTTGAAAATATTCAAAGGCATTTTGAACAGTTGCATGAAGATATGTCAAAAGCTGTTGAAGATGGAACAACAGAGATTATGTTTGCAGATTTTTCTGGAACACTAACAACTATTGTTGCACTAATTCCAATTTTATTTGTGGGAGATTATCCTCAAACTATTTTTGAACCTTTAGTTACAACACTTTTACTTGCTCTTTGTGCCTCTTATGTAGTTTCGATTACTTTTGTTCCACTTATTTCAACAAAAGTCTTAAAAATAAATCATAAATCAATAATTTATTTAGAAAATAGATTTCAAAAAATTAGTGATTTTATCAATGATGCTTTTGTTGGCTTTTTTACAAGTGCTGTTACGTATGCACTTAAAAGTAAACTTGTTCTTATAAGTTATATTCTAGCTTTACTTGCACTATTTTTTGTTAGTGTAAAAATTGTGATGCCCTTAGTTGGAACAGAGTTAATGCCAGCAATGGATACAGGAAGTGTTAAAATTAAAATCTCAACTACACCAAATATTCCGATTGAAGCTTCAAAAAATATATTAGTAGAAGTTGAAAAAGTTTTAAAACAAAGTGGAAAAATAGAATCAATTTCAGCTTCAATTGGCTCAGAAGCAGGAGTTTTAACACTAGGAAGTGGTGGAGGAATCAATGATATTTTAGTAATTGCAAATTATATTAATAGATTCCAAAGAGATGAAACAATTTGGCAGATACAGCAAAACTTACGAGAAAAAATCTCTAAAATCCAAGGAATAAAAACTTTAGAAATAAGTGATGCAGGAGCAACTGCCTTAGCAAGTATAAAAGCAAATATTGATGTAACTTTATACTCTGATGATTTAGAAAAACTATATGAAAAAGCATCTGAGTATGAAGAAGCAATGAAAAAAACAAAAGGACTTACAACAGTAACAAAAAGTTGGCACATGCAATCAAATGCCTATGAACTTGAGATAAACACTCAAAATGCACTTTTTTATGGTTTGAACAATAAAGATATAACTTCATATTTACAAGGAGTTTTAAGAGGAAGTATCATCTCTTCATATAGTGTTCAAAATGCAACTTCAACACCAATTAGAGTTTTGATTAAAAATAAACAAATTGATACAATTGAAAAAATGCAAAATATTTTAATCCCTACAAATAAAGGATTTATTCCTTTAAGTGCTGTTGCAAAAATAAAAAAAACAAAACAACCAAATATTATTACAAGGGAAGGATTATCTTACACAATTGATATTTTGGGATTTAGGCAAGACCAAAGCATAAGTAGATTGATGGAAAATTTTAATAATCAAGCTTCAAATATTGAACTTCCAAAAGATATAAAAATGAAGCACACAGGAGATATTGAACAGTTTAGTGACTCTTCATCAAGAATTATAAAAAGCGTAATTATTGGATTAATTTGTATTTTTCTTGTGATGATAGCAATGTTTGAATCAATAAAAATTCCACTTATAATAATTTTTTCTATTCCATTAACTGTTGCGGGTGCTGCTTGGATTTTATTGCTTCTTGATTATCACAGTTCAATGAGTGCAATGGTAGGATTTATACTTTTAGCTGGAGTAATTGTAAATAATGCAATTTTATTAATTCATTTTGCTATGGAAGAGTTAAAAAATGGCAAAAATTCAACCGATGCAGTTTTACAAAGTATTAAAGTTAGAACAAGACCTGTTTTAATGACTGCTATTAGTGTAAGTGTTGGAATGATTCCTGTTGCTTTTGGTTGGGCAATTGGAATTGAAAGACTTGCCCCTTTAGGTGCTGTTGTAATTGGAGGATTGATGGTTGGGACATTTTTAACACTTTTATATATTCCATTGTTGTTTGTGTTGAGTATTAAGAAGTGATAAAAAAAGCTATTAATTCAATTGATAACTTTATAGAATATTACTTATTGTTTATTGTATTGGACTAATACAATACCTTGACATTTAAATCTTTATGTATTACAATGTATCTACAATAATACACAGGAAAACACAATGAGCAAAAAAGCTATAAACATTAGAATGGATGAATCTATATTAAAAGACTTAGATGAATATGCCCAAGAATTAGATAGAAGTAGAACATATATCATTGAAAAAGCAGTAAGTAACTATTTTGATACACTTGATGAAATGATTTCAGATAAAAGAATCGATGAAATCAAACAAGGAAATGTTGAAGTCTATTCTCTAGAACAAGTTGCTTCAAAACTTGGACTGAAATAAAATGTTCAAAGTTATTATTCCTCAACATGCACTTAAAGAGTTATCATCTATTAAGAAAACTGATCAGCAATTAGTTTTTGATAAAATTAAAGATTTAGAAAAAGGCTTATTTTCAAATGATAAAGCTTTAAAAGGTAAGCATAAGGGGAAATATAGAAAAAGAGCAGGTAATTATAGAATTATTTATTTAAAAGAAAATGATATTTTGGTTATTACAATTATTAGAATAGCTCATCGTAAAGAAGTATATTAGAATTAAATAATATTTTTAAGGGATAAAATGAATTCTCATAGATGTGGTTGGGTGAAACTATCAAATGAGCCATATGTAAATTACCATGATAATGAATGGGGAAAAGCACTATTTGATGATAAAGCGTTGTTTGAACTTTTTAGTTTAGAAACTCAAGCAGCGGGTCTTAGCTGGTTAAGTGTTTTATTAAAAAGAGAAGAATATAAAAAAGCATTTTATGATTTTGAACTTCAAAAAGTTATCTTAATGAATGAAAATGATATTGAAAATATTATTCAAAACTATAATGTAATCAAAAACAAAGCAAAACTTCTAGCTATTGTAAATAATGCAAAATTAATATCTAAGATTATAATTGAATTTGGCTCATGGAGTAATTTTTTATGGTCTTATGTAAATCATACTCAAATAATAAATCACTATGAAAATTACAAAGAATCCCCTACAACAAGTGAGATTTCTGACAAACTAACAAAAGATTTAAAAAAACGTGGTTTTAAATTTGTTGGAAGTATCACAATCTATGCTTTTATGCAAGCATGTGGAATGATTGATGATCATGAAGAAAACTGTATTTGTAAAAAAGTATGGTAAAATATGGTAAAGGAGTTTTTATGACTAGAAAAATGACAATTACACTTGAAGAAGAATTACTTACATCACTTGATAATGAAGCATTAAAAAAAGGTAAAAAGAAAACACAAATCATAAGAGAAGCTCTAAATTTGTATCTTAATATAAGTTCTAAAAAAGAAAAAATAAAAGCTTGGGAAGAAGAAAATAAAGAAGCTATAAATTCATACAATAAAATGATAGAAGAAGATGGTTTAATACTAAAAAATTCTAGGATGTTTTAATGGCTCAATTTGATGTATATCTAAATGAAAATATCCTTACAAACCAAAAAGTACCTTATCTTCTTGATGTTCAAAATGACATATTAAAATCATTAAATACAAGAGTTGTAATACCTTTGGTTAGAGATTTAAAAAGTGTACAAGGACTTACTAAAGAATTTATAATCAATGATGAGAAAGTCTATTTAACAACAGCTCAAATGGGTGCTGTTTTAATGAGTGAGTTAAAACAAAAAGTCCTAAGCTTAGAAAATGAAAAAGAAGAGATTAAAAACTCAATTGATTTTTTGATTTATGGATTTTGAAAAAATTTCCCAATGAAAATTGGGAAATAAAATGAAGATTTAAACACTCATATACTTAGTAATAATATCATCACTTAAGTCTTTTATTTCACCATTAGCAACAACACTACCTCTATCAAGCACATAAAAATCATCTCCATGTCGTCTTGCAAATGGTAATTTTTGTTCTACTAGCATTACTGTCATTTTTTCTTCTTTTGTAAGATAATCAATAACTTCACCAATTTGAGCTACGATATTTGGCTGAATACCTTCACTTGGTTCATCTAGAATTAAGAAGTTTGGGTCTATGCATAAAGCTCTACCAATAGCCAGTTGTTGTTGCTGACCACCTGATAAATCTCCACCTTTTCTGTGTCCCATATCTTTTAAAACTGGAAATAAATCATAGATTTTATCAGGTACTTTTTTGATACCATGTCTATTTGCTAAAACTCCAATTTGAAGATTTTCTAAAACTGTTAATTGTGAAAAAATCTCCCTTCCTTGGGGAACATAACCAATAGCAATACTAGCTCTTTTGTGATCTGGTAGTTTTGAAATATCTTGACCATCGTACATTAAAGCACCATCTTTAATAGGAAGTAATCCCATAATAGCTTTACTTAAAGTTGTTTTACCAACTCCATTCCTTCCCATTACACAAGTACATCTTCCTTTTTTAAATTCTAAACTTAAATCCCATAAAGTATGACTTTGTCCGTAATATTGATTTACTTTATCTATCTTTAACATCATTACTCTCCTAGATATACTTTTCTTACTTTTTCGTTATTTTGTATTGCATCCATTGAACCCTCAGCTAAAACTGAACCCTCATGTAATACTGTAACTTTTTTAGCAATACTTCTAATAAATTCCATATCGTGTTCAACTACAACTACTGCATTATCTTTTGCTAGATTTGTTAAAATTTCTGCTGTATTTTCAACCTCTTGTGGTGTCATACCAGCAACTGGTTCATCTACAAGTAGTAATTTTGGTTCTTGCATAATTAACATTCCAATTTCTAACCACTGTTTTTGACCGTGAGATAGTATTCCTGCGTCTTGACTAGCTAACTCTTTTAGTCCAATTAATTGCATAGTTTCTTCTATTTTATCTCTTTGTTCTCCACTTAATTTTGAAAAAAGAGTTTTGAAAAATCTTTTATCATCTTTCATAGCAAGTTCAAGATTCTCAAAAACTGTATTATTTGCAAAAACTGTTGGTTTTTGAAACTTTCTTCCAATACCAATATGAGCAATACTTGGTTCATCCATAGAAAGTAAATCTACAGCTTCCCCAAATGTTACATGCCCAGAATCTGGTTTTGTTTTTCCAGTTACAACATCCATCATAGTTGATTTACCAGCACCATTTGCACCAATAATACATCTTAACTCACCATAATCAATAGAAAAACTTAGGTTATTTAAGGCTTTAAATCCATCAAAACTAACACTAACACCATCTACTAAAAGGATTCTATCTCCTTTTTTTAGGTCTCCAATATTTTGTTCATTTTCGTGTTTTAATAACTTCATTGCCTACGCCTTTTTAACTTTTGAGTTTATTTGTGATATTAGTCCAACTACACCTTTTGGTAAATATAAAGTTACTAATACAAACAATCCACCTAAAGCATATAACCAAACTTCAGGAAGTGCTGAAGTAAAATATGTACTTGCAAAACTTACAATTATTGCTCCAATAATTGCTCCATATAAAGTACCTCTTCCACCAATTGCAACCCAAATTACAAGTTCAATTGAAAATAGTGGTGAAAATACACCTGGATTAATAATCCCAACTTGTGGCACATATAAAGCCCCTGCAATTGCAGCAATTACAGCTGATACTACAAATATAAATAGTTTATATTGTTCAACTTTATATCCTAAAAATCTAACTCTACTTTCAGCATCTCTAATAGAAATTACAACTCTACCAAGTCTTGAGTTTATAATAAATCTACAAACTAAATATCCTAAAACTAAAGCAATGAAAGTGATGATTAAAAGCCCTACTCTAGTGCTATCACTAGCTAAATCAAATCCTAAAATATCTTTAAAATCTGTAAGACCATTATTTCCACCAAATCCCATGTCATTTCTAAAAAATGCCAACATAAGTGCATAAGTTAAAGCTTGAGTAATAATTGATAAATAAACCCCAGTTACCCTTGATTTAAATGCTAACCATCCAAAAACAAAAGCTAAAATACCAGGAACTAAAGCAACCATAAATAAAGCAAATAAAGGATTATCAAATCCTCCCCAAAACCAAGGTAACTCTTTTAAGTTCATAAATACCATAAAATCAGGTAAATCAGGATTTCCATAAACTCCTCTATCACCAATTTGACGCATTAAATACATAGCCCAAGCATATCCACCAAGTGCAAAAAATGCCCCGTGACCTAAACTTAAAACACCTAAATAACCCCACACTAAATCTAAAGCTAAAGCTAAAAGTGCAAAAGCTAAATATTTACCTAAAATTGTAACTGTAAAAGTTGAGATGTAAAATATTGAATCACTTGGAACAAATAAATTACAAAATGCAACTACAAAAACTACTACTGCAAGGGTAGATAATACAATCTTACCACCCTTGTCATTTTCTAAAATTTTTAATACTAAAGACTTTCTTTCCATGTTATTAGTCCTGTGCATCTCTTCCCTTTTGTGGGAAAAGACCTCTTGGTTTTTTCTGAATAAATAGTATGATAAATACTAAAATTATTACTTTTGCAAGAACTGCTCCTGCAAGTGGTTCAATAAATTTATTTATTTCACCTAAAGATAATGCCGCAATTAAAGTTCCCCATAAGTTACCAACACCACCAAATACAACTACCATGAAACTATCTACAATATACGCTTGTCCAAGGTTTGGTCCAACATTTGTAAGTTGAGATAAAGCAACACCTGCAACACCAGCAATTCCTGAACCAATACCAAATGTTAAAGCATCAATATAAGATGATTTAATCCCCATAGCTCTTGCTATTGGTCTGTTTTGAGAAACAGCTCTTACTTTTAAACCTAAACTTGTTTTTTTCATCACATAAAGAATCCCTAAAAAAACAATGATTGCAAAAATTACAATATATAATCTGTTGTACGTTAAAGATAATGCACTGTTTATTTCTAAGGCTCCACTCATCCAATCAGGAGTTTTAACTTCTTGATTAAGTGGAGAGTAAATAGTTCTCACTAATTGTTGTAAAATCAAACTAACCCCAAATGTCGCTAAAAGCGTTTCTAAAGGTCTTCCATAAAGGTGTCTAATAACCAATCTTTCAATCAAAATACCAACAATACCACTAACTATAAATGCAGCTGGAATTGCAATAATAATCGAATATTCAATTAATCCTGGCATAATTTGTTGAATCGTATAAGTTGTATAAGCCCCAATCATGATTAACTCACCATGAGCCATATTAATAACTTTCATAACACCAAATGTAATAGCTAAACCAATAGCAGCTAAAAGTAAAACTGAACCTTGAGATAATCCAAAAAATGCTGTTTCAATAAATGAATAAAATGATTTTTTCATTTCAACTCTATCTTGAGCCTCTTTTGCTGTTGAAATAATCAATTCATTTTCTTTGCTTGAAACAATTTCATTTAATGTTTGAACTGTTTTAGCTGATAAAAAACCACCCAAATCTTTAATAGCTTGGATTTGTTTCTCACCTGTTTCATATTTTGCATCTAAGTTTGCAATGATTTCTAGCAAAATCTCTTTTACATCACTATTTTTTTCGTTTTCTAAAGCATTTAAAACTAGCGGTTTATCTTCTAGATCTAAGTTTTTAAGTAGATTTTTTGCTGATTTTTCTCTTTTATCTGCATTTTTAGAAGATAAATTTATCACAGCAAGTGACGCTTTGATAACACTTCTTAATTTATTGTTTATTTTTA
>JALRJW010000030.1 GCA_023268955.1 Aliarcobacter sp.
CATTTTTTGCTTTCAGCATGGTAGGTACGGCAACTGTTGCTGCTGTCGCAATGAGTGATTTTTTTAGGAAATCTTTTCTGTCCACGTTGTTTATTTAAATGTTATACAAAATTCGGGACTCTACCCTAATCGGGAAATATGAAAAGTTTGATACCATAACTTTATGAATGAAAAATACCAAATACTAAAAGATGTTTTCGGGCATGAAAAATTTAGAAGTTTTCAAGAAGAGGTTGTTGATACTATTTTAAATAAACATGATGTACTAACAATCTTACCAACAGGTGGTGGAAAATCACTTTGTTATCAGTTGCCAACATTATTAATGCAAGGAGTTACTATTGTAATTTCTCCATTAATAGCTCTTATGCAAGACCAAGTAAAAGCATTAAATGATTTAAATATAAAATCAGCCATGATAAACTCATCAAATGATGAAATGCAAAATACTCAAATAATGCAAGAAATGTTAGAGGGTAATTATAAGTTTATATATGTAGCCCCTGAAAGATTTACTTCAAATGATTTTGTAAGTGTTTTGCAAAGAGTAAATATAAACTATTTTGTAATAGATGAAGCACACTGTGTTAGTGCTTGGGGTCATGAGTTTAGGGCTGAGTATAGAAATCTTGATAGACTAAAACAATTTTTCCCAAATACACCAATAGCTGCCTTTACAGCAACTGCTACAAAAAAAGTGCAAGAAGATATTTCTACTTCACTTAATTTAGAAAATCCAAAACATTTTAGAGCAAAGACTGTAAGGGATAATCTTGATATAAAAGTTGAACCAAGAATCTCAAATGGTAAAAATCAGATATTAAACTTTTTAAAAGTTCATAAAGGTTTATGTGGAATTATTTACACCTTTACTAGAAAAGAGGCTGAGAGTATTGCAGAGTTTTTAAGTGCTAGTGGATATAAAGCAAAAGCTTATCATGCTGGATTAAATCCTTTGATTAAAAATGAAGTATTTGAAGATTTTGTATATGAAAGAGTAGATATAGTAGTAGCTACTATTGCTTTTGGAATGGGAATAGATAAATCAAATATTAGATTTGTAATACACACAAGTTTACCAAAAACTTTAGAGAACTATTATCAAGAAATAGGGCGAGCTGGTCGTGATGGTGAGATGTCTTATGTTTATATGCTTTATTCAAAATCAGATGAAGTAAAAAGAAAAATTCAAATTGAAGAATCTATAAATGATGAATATAAGCAAACAGGACTTGATAAATTAGAGTTTATGTATAGATATTGTGTTAGTAATAACTGTCGTCATAAATTGATTGCTACATATTTTGAAGATGAAATTGAAAATTGTCAAACTTTATGTGATAACTGTACAAAAGGTGAAGTTGAACAAGTTGATATAAGTGTAGAAGCTCAAAAGTTTTTAAGTGCAGTTTATAGAAGTGAACAAAGATTTGGGCAAAATCATATTATTGATATATTAAGGGAATCGAAAAATCAAAAGCTTATTGAGTTTGGACATGATAAATTAAGTGTATATGGAATTGGACGTGATAAAAGCAAAAATGAATGGATTGCAATAGTTGATAAACTTATTGATATGCAAGCTTTAATTTTGGGTGACTTTAGAAGTTTAAAGCTTACGAATTTGGGTTTACAGATTCTAAAAGGTAAAGAAAAAGTTTTTTTAGATAGTGATAAATTAGGTATTACTCAAAAGATTGAAGAAGAGAATATTGAATTAAGTTTTGATGAAAAACTTTTTGAAAATTTTAGAAATCTAAGAAAAGAAGTTGCCCAAGAGCATGAAGTACCAGCGTATGTGATATTTGGAGACAAAACATTAAAAGAGTTTGCTAGAAAACTTCCTATTTCAAAAGATGAAATGCTAGATATAAATGGAGTTGGTCTTGTAAAATATGAAAAATATGGAGAAATTTTTTTAGATTTATGTAAAAGTTTGAAAGAAGAATTTAAAGAAGAAATAAAAGAAAAAGTGCCTTTAAAGAAATTAACGAAAACTTATTTAGAGACTTTTGAATTAATTGAAAATGGGAAAGACATTGAAGAAATTTCTCAAATTAGAGACTTAGGTATTACTTCAGTATTAAGTCATATTTCACTATTATTTGAGCACAAAAAAATTTCAAAAGAAAAAAAACAAGAGCTATTAAAACCACTCCAAATTCCAGATGAAATAAAAAATTGGATTGAGTCAGGTTTAAATTTAGATAGTTTAAAACAATTAAAACAGTATTTATATTTATATGAGTACTTAAACAAGGAAAATAATTGAAACAGTATTTAGATTTATTGCAGCATATACTTGATAAGGGAACTGTAAAAGAGGATAGAACAGGTACAGGAACAACTTCTGTTTTTGGGTATCAAATGAGATTTGATTTAAATGAAGGTTTTCCATTAGTAACTACAAAAAAAACTTTTTTAAAGGGAATTATTAGTGAGCTTTTATGGTTTATTGAAGGTAGCACTGATGAAAGAAGGTTAGCTGAAATTCATTATGGTGATAAAGCAGAAAACATTATTGGTAAAAATACTGTTTGGACAGCAAATGCTGATGCTCAAGGTAAAGCTTTAGGATATACTAATACTGATACTGTAAAAGAACTTGGTCCTGTTTATGGTGCTCAATGGAGAAGGCAAAGGAAGTCAAGGCTGCTGATAAAGCAGCCAAAGCTGAAAAGCCTAAGCGCAAGAAGGGTGTCGACAATGACGGCAACCCTAAGGAGAAGCGTCCTCCTTCTGCATACAACATCTTCGTCAAGGAGAAGCGTGTAGAGGTCAAGGAGGCTAATCCTGACATGGACAACAAGGAAATTCTCACAGAAATCGCCCGCCTCTGGAAGGCTCAGAAGGGTGAGAATGTAGAAGGGGATAAAATTGTGCTGGAAGAGGAAGTCCCATCTGACGAAGAAAAACCCAAGAAAAAGCGTGGACGCAAGCCCAAGGTGGAAGTTGTAGCCGAGGAGACCAGCAACTAAGAACTAGGTATAGATTTATGTGTTATATATTATATATCTATATATTTTTTATAATTCTAGTATTATATTAGATATCCTTGTATGGATTGTATTAGTGATATATATTGTTATAAATCTAAAAGTAAAAAAAGTACTGACATTATAGTTAATGTTATATATTATACTATTGTCTTTTTACCATTAATAATAGGCACGTCTATCGGAGCTATTTATGGCAAAAAGTGGCAAGAAGATAAATATATGAATCTAAAAAAACCTGATTATTATCCACCTAGTTATTTATTTGGAATAGTATGGCCTATATTATATTTACTAATTGGCTTGATATACAGTTGCGCGTTATATGATGCAGGTTGTCGTCCTTATGGAATATCTAAGTGTGGTAAAAGAATATACTTTAAAAATGTCAAATATTGGATAATACCTATTATTGCTCTCGTATTTAATTTTTCATATATACCAGTTTTTTTCGGTGAAAATGGATTATTTAATGGATTTGTTATGGTAGTATTAAGTTTGGTATTTGCAATATTAACATTAATACAATTTATGATGCAATCTAATTATTATAGTAATGTTCATATATTAGCTATAATTGCATTGGTTCCTTATATAATATGGTTAAGTTATGCTACTTATTTATCGTATAATATATATATATTAAATGATGAAAAAAAACTATAATTATCCAGTTATAATATTTACAAATGGTTTAATAGCAAGCACAATACTTACACTAAATTTTTATACAAAACGCATTAGAAAAATATATTACGATCCTCATATATGGATACCATGGAAAAATAAAAATCCTTGGAAAAACAAGATATCTCAATGGTGGCATAATAAAACACCTTGGACAAACATAAAACCATGGCAAAATAAAAATCCATGGATAAATAAAAATCCTTGGCAAAATAAATAATGATTTTTTATCAATTAAATGACGATATCAATAATATTATATATGAATATGTACTAAACGATATAGAAAGAGATATATGTTTTCTTGAATATATTTTAAGTAATATAAAAATAAAACATGCAAACACAAATTTATTTAAGAGTTGCAAGTTATTTCAAGCTAAACCGCGAATGTTTACTAGCAATAGAATGTTTAAATAGTTAAATAAGTTTTAAATAAGCATTAAATAAGCTTCAAACCCACTTCGTTAACATATTCTTTTACCATATCCATATCTATATCTGCTATATCTAATATTTTCTTTCCATATGTTTGTGGAACTTTTGGAAATAATCTAGGTTTATGCGCCCAATGCGATGTCATTCTTAAATCTTCAAATATTTTTTTTCTTTTTTCTAAATCCTTGCTTGTTGCAATTGTTCTAGGTGTCATACAAATATATACTACACAGCGATAATTATAATTGTCACTTGCTGTTTTTTGCACTGGATTGCCATAATGCAAAGTTCTGCTATCCCAAAAAACTCCATATCCACGTGGACATTTAATAGCTACTTCACAACAGCCCTTGTTAATATAGAAATCATATTGTTCTTTACTATGCAATTTAAACCAATCTTTTTTATCTGTTATGTTAAATTCTTTTTGAAAATCGCCATGATATTTATTGCTATTTTCCAATATAACTAGTGTAGCATCGCCTTCATTTGTATCATAAGAATTTACCCAACCTTGAACACATTCAAAACAATTTCTTGTATAGCTTTGATCAACATGAAACCATGATTTTGATTCGCGTGTAGGTTTATCCAATATATAAATACTAGCACCATCAAAACTCGTAATCAAATCATCTGTTTCCCATATTTTTTTGAAAGCTTCTATAACTTTTGGATTTTGGCCAACGATGTCCATTAGCATCTTCATCACTGTTAGTTGTTTCGTGAT